>NZ_JBOHGB010000232.1:0-7083 GCF_050699935.1 Actinophytocola sp. | reverse complement strand
CTTCCAGGCTCGACCCCAGCACGCAGCAGGTCGACCAGCGGCCACAACGCCGACGGGCTCTCGACGTGGGCGTTGTGGCCGACACCGGCCAGCACGACCGGGTCCGGCCGGAGCGAGCGCAGGTCCGCGGCCGGCGACATCGGATCCGACTCCCCCGCCGCGAGGATCACCGCACCCCGGCACGCGGCGAGCAGGCCGGGCATGTCCGGGGCACCGACCCCGAACGCGGCGCCGTCCAGGGCGAGCCGCCAGCCACCGTCGACCTCGGTGACGCCCGTTCGGATGTCGGGAAGCAGCCCCGCCAGGCCGGCCACCTTCAGCGCCCGGTCCACCGCCGCCTCCCGCGTGTCGAACGTCCTCGCCGGGCGGGCGGCCATCGACGCCGCCTTCGCGAGCTCCTCCGCCGACCACCGGACCTTGATCCCCAGCCCGCACACCGCCGGCACCGGCACGCCGAACCAGCCGCTCGCGAGCGTCAGCCCGAGCACGCCGCCCAGCGAGTGACCGAGCACCGTCACCGGCCGGCCCGGATCGAGCACGCCGGCGATCGCCGCGGTCAACGCGCCGAACGAGTAGCGCGGCAGCGGCGCGGACCGGCCGTGCCCAGGCAGGTCCGGCACCAGCACCTCCCCCGGCCACCGGCCGACGAGCGAGGACACCAGGCCGTCCCAGACCTCGCCCGTCGCACCGAGTCCGTGCAGCAGAAGCAATGCCGGATCGCCCGAGCCGTGCCGGGCCAGGAACACGTCCACGAGCCCGATCTTGCCGCACGGGATAGCAGAATGGCGGCATGTCCGCCGACACCGACGTGATCGTCGACCCCGACACCTACCTCACCGGCGTGCCGCACGAGGCCTTCGCCCGGCTGCGCGCGGAGTCCGCGGTGATCTGGATGGACGAGCCGGCGATCGACCGGTGGCCCGCCGGCCCCGGCTTCTGGGGCGTCGTCCGGCACGCCGAGGTCAAGGAGGTCATGCGGAACCCGTCGGTGTACTCGTCCCACCTCGGCGCCACGCAGATCACCGACCCGCCGGACCGTGCCGCGCTCGAGTTCGTCCGGCAGATGATGCTCAACCAGGATCCGCCCGAGCACTCCCGGCTGCGCAAGCTGCTCACCCGCGCGTTCACCCCGCGCGCGATCGCCAGCCTCGAGGACAAGATCAACGGATGGGCCCGCGACCTCGTCACGAACGTCGCCGGGCGCGGGGAATGCGACTTCGCCACCGACATCGCCGCCGACCTGCCGCTGCTCACGCTGGCCGAGCTCTTCGGCGTGCCGAGCCAGGACCGCTGGCTGATGTTCGACTGGAGCAACCGCGTGATCGGCTACCAGGACCACGAGTACGCCGTGTCCTCGCGTGCCGCCGCGGACGGCTCCACGGAGATGGCGCGGCGGGCCATCGCGCTGCGCCCTCGGCCGGACGAGCACGCCCGGCTGCCCGACCAGCGCACCCGCGCCGGCATGCCCGACCTCTACGCCTACGCCCACGACCTCGGCGAGTACAAGCGGCGCAACCCGGGCGAGGACATCATGTCCAACCTCATGCGCGAGCTCGACGACAGCGACCACGACAGCGACGACGACAGCGACCACGACACTGGCGGCAGGGTGACGGTCGGCGAGTTCGAGAACCTCTTCTGGCTGTTCTCCGTGGCGGGCAACGAAACCCTGCGCAACGCGCTGCCCGGCGGCCTGCTCGCTCTCATGTCCAATATGGACCAGTACCGGGAGCTGCGCGCGGACCGCGGCCTCCTGCCGCGGGCGGTCGACGAGATGCTGCGCTGGTGGTCGCCGGTCATGCGGTTCCGCCGGACGGCCACCCGGGACACCACGCTCGGCGGCACCACGATCCGGGCCGGCGACAAGGTCGTGGTGTGGTTCTCCTCGGCCAACCGCGACGAGCGCGCGTTCGCCGAGCCGGACCGGTTCGACGTCACCCGCGAGGCGAACGACCATCTGGGCTTCGGCCACGGCCCGCACTACTGCATCGGCGCGCACCTGGCGAAGGTCCAGATGCGGGCGCTGTTCACCGCGCTGTTCGACGTGCTGGGCGAGGTCGAGCCCGCCGGCGAGCCCGTGCGGCTGCGGTCGAACTTCCAGCACGGAATCAAGCACCTGCCGATCCGCTGGCGATGACGGAGCACGGCAGGGCGGACGGTCGTCACGGGCCGGCGGGCATGGAGTGTTCGGGGAGGTCCTTCACCTCGTACCTCCCGCGATTCCTCCGGAGATCGGCGACGGCGAGCACGAGGGCGAACAGGACCAGCGCCACCGCCGCGAACAGCGCGACCGCGAGCCCGGCCCGGTAGCCGCCGCCGGGCGCGCCGACCACCGCGTAGAAGACCGCGGCGAGCAGGGCGGTGCCGACCGCGGTGCCGATCCGCTGCCCGGTCTGCAGCACGCCGCTCGCAACGCCGGCCATCCCGGTCGGCACGCACGACAGCGTGATCGTCGTGTTCGGGGAGATCACCGCTCCCCCGCCGATGCCCGCGACCAGCATCGGGAACGTGATGGCCGCGACGAGGTGGCCGGGGTCGACGAGCATGGTCACGACTGCGACCGCGCCGAGCCCGACCGCGACCATCGTCAGCCCGGCGATCGTGAGCCACCGGCCCCACCGGTCGACGATCCGCCCCGCGAGCCAGGCCGACACGGCCGAGCCGAGCGCGAACGACGTCACCGACAGGCCCGACTCCAGCGGCGAGAAGCCCAGCCCGGCCTGGAAGAACACGGCGAACACGAGCCAGATGCCGGCGAACCCACAGAAGTACACGGTGCCGATCATGGCACCGGGCGAGTAGCCGGGGGTGGCGGTGAACAGTCGCATGTCCACCAGCGGCACGCGTTCGCCGGCGACCCGGCGGCGCTCCCAGCGCAGGAAGGCGTAGCCGAGCGGGACGACCGGCGGGAACAGCCACCAGAACCGCGCCAGCCCGCCCGCCTCGGACTGGACCACCGGGAACAGCACGCACAGCACGGCCAGCCCGAGCAACACGATGCCGCCGATGTCGATGTCGGCGGAGACCTCGCGGGCCGGGATGGGCGGCACCAGGAACCACGCGAGCACGAGCGTCAGCACGCCGATCGGGAGGTTCACGAGGAACACCCAGCGCCAGCCGTCGGGCTCGCCGAACGCGGCGATGATGACCCCGCCGATCACCGGGCCGGCCGCGGTGGACAGCCCGATCGTGGCGCCGAGCAGGCCGAACGCGCGGCCGCGCTCGGCGCCACGGAACAGGTCCTGGATCAGCCCGCCGTTCTGCGGGGTGACGAGCCCAGCGACCAGCCCCTGCAACAGCCGGGCGATGACCAGCAGCACCAGCGACGGTGCGAGCCCGGCCAGCACGCTGGTGAGCACGAACCCGGACAGCGCGACCAGGTACATCCGGCGCCGGCCGAACGCGTCACCGAGCCGGCCACCCGCGACCAGCGCCAGGCCGAACGTGAGCGGGTAGCCGGAGACCACCCACTGCACGCCGCTGGCCGACGCGCCGAGGCCTTCCTGGATGGACGGCACGGCGACGGTCACGATGCTGACGTCGAGCAGGATCATGAAGCCGCCGGCGAGCGTCACCACCAACGCTCGCCAGCGGCGTGGGTCCGCACCCGGTGCGTAGCCGGCGCTCACACCTGATGTCTACCCACCTCGGCCCGCACACGCCACGCGGCCGGTTCAGGCGAACGGCAGCCAGGCCACCTGCGTCAGCTCGTCGATGTCGCTGACGAGCATGCCGACCTCGGACACGGTCCACAGCTCGTCGCCGATCACCAGCGCGCGGCGGGGCGTGAACGGCGTGCCGCCGGAGCGGTCCACCGTGTGGCGCACCATGCCGACCTCGGACACCGTGTTGGCCGACACCCTGAGTACCAGCGCACCCGCGTCGGGGGACGTCCCATTCCCGTAGGTCGTCATCGGGATCACCACGAGCTCCCTGTCCGGCCAGTACAGGAACGCGTGCGGGTCACCCTCGACCTCCGAGTGCGCGCCCGCGTACTGGACCTGGCCGATCCGCTCGGCACCGCGCGGGTCCGAGGTGTCGAACAGCGACACCTGGGTGCCGGTCGTCATGCCCTCATCGGTGGCCTCCTGGCCGACGCCGAGCAACCGGCCCTGGCCGACCGGGTGCAGGTACGCCGAGTACCCGGTGATCTTCAGCTCGCCCGTGACCCGCGGGCTGGCCGGGACCGACAGGTCCACTGTGTACAGCGGGTCGGTCTGCCGGAACGTCACCACGTACGCCTCGTCGCCGAGGAAGCGCACCGCGTAGATCCGCTCGCCCTTGCCGAGCCCGTCGATCCGGCCCACCTGGGCGAGCTCCTTGCCGCGCCGGGTGAGCACGCTGACCGCGCTGTGCGACTGCTCGCTCGTCGTGATCGTGGTGGCGATGCGCAGGTTTCCCTCGTGCTCGGACAGCGAGTACTGGTTGAGCAGGCCACCCTCCACCCCGCCGGACGCGACGTGCACCGGCCGGCCCGGCTTGGAGATGTCGAACTGGTAGACCTCGGTCCGCTGACCGCCGGAGGGCCTCGGCCGGTCGGTCGGGCCGAACCCACCGGCGCCGTGCTCGACGTGGTCGTCGGCGACGTAGAGGTTCGTGCCCGTGCCGTACACGGTGTTGCCGTCGGCCGCGATGCTGATCGGGTCGCCGGTCCCCAGCTCCCGGGTCAGGTCCAGGGTGAGGATCGTGAGCAGGCCGGAGCCGGTGTAGCTCTTCGGGTGGCTCACCGCCGTGCACTCGACCAGCTCGCCGGAGGTCACGTGGTCACCGGCGGCCAGCTGGTAGCGCGGCAGCCAGTCCGAAATGGACGATGACTCGACGACGGCCCGGTTCTTCTCCTCGAGGTCCGACGGGCTGAGGTCGCCGTCCGGGTAGGTGAACTTCAGGTGCGGTGTGGAGCGCACGACGACCCGGGCGACGGAGCCGACCTGGCGGGCGTCGAGGTAGGTGCCCTCCACCGCGAGCGTGCCCAGCACCTTGCCCGCGCCGGTGAGGTCGACGAGTGCGAGCTGCGAGCCGAAGCTCGGGGGCGGGTCGTCGATGGGCGGCGAGGCGTCCGGTGGGACGTCCGGCACCGGCTCACCAGGCGAGCCCGGCGAGCCGCCGCCCACGCCGGGCCGTTCCACGATGCCGCCGCGCGGCATCGGCTTGATCGTGCCGCCCGATGTGGTCAGCACGAGCGCGCGGTCGCCCGCGAGCAGGAGCTGGGTGGCGTGACCGCCCGGCAGCGTGACCTTCGCGGTCTGCTTGTACCCCGCCACGTCCACGACCCGCAGCTGGCCGTCGACGACCGAGACGACCCGGCGGCCGTCGGTCTTCACGATGTCCGGCTCGTCCACATCGGACTCGTAGTTGTTGGTCCCCGAGTGGCCGGGCGCCTCGGCCTGCTCCCCCGCGCCCGAGGCGGAGCGCTCCCCGGCGCTCGAGGCGGCTTCCGCGTCCTTGGCCGGCATGCCGGCACCCGGCGCCGGCGCGGCCGCCGGTGCCTCCTGGGCCGCCTCGGCATCCGTGAAGACGGCGTCCCCTTCCATGCCGTACGGCCCGACGTGCGGCAACGCGGCCGCCTTCAGCTCGCGCAGCGCGGAGTCACAGCTGTCGTAGGAGACGAGCGTGATCGCGCCCGGGTCGATGACCTCGGTCCGGTCGCCGTCGGCCATCCCGACGACCACGGCGGTGCCCGCCACGCCGACACCCAACCCCACCACTGCCGCCGCGGCGACGGCGATGCGTGGCCATCTCGGTAAGTCCTGGTTCATGCCAACTGGACGGACGGCCGGTACGAGAGCGTTGCACGCGAGCTGGTTGACTTCGCCCCGTGCGAGCCGAACTCCTCTCCGTGCTCGCCGGTGAGATCCGCACGCGTGCCGCGCGACGTGTCGCCGTCGACGGCGTGGACGGCGCCGGCAAGACCCACTTCGCCGACGAGCTGGCCCGCGAGCTCACCGAGCGGGGTGCCGAGGTCGTTCGCGCGTCCGTCGACGGCTTCCACCACCCGCCGGCGATCCGGCACCGGCGCGGGCGTGGCTCACCGGAGGGGTACTTCCGCGACTCCTACGACTACCCGCGGGTGATCGAGCTGCTGCTGGCCCCGCTCGGACCTGGCGGCTCCGGGCGACACGTCCGCGCCGTGTACGACGTGCACGCCGAGTCGCCGGTCGCGGTCGTGCCGCGGACGGCCGGGCCCGGCGCGATCCTGTTGCTGGACGGCATCTTCGCCCACCGCGACGAGCTCGCCGGGTTCTGGGACTACTCCGTCTGGCTCGACGTGCCCTTCGCCGTCTCGATCCCGCGCGGCGCCGCCCGCGGCTACGGGGACCCCGACCCGGACGCCGAGCTCAACCGTCGCTATCTCGGGGGCCAGCGGCTGTACCTGGCCGAGTGCGACCCGCGCTCGCGGGCCACGGTCGTCATCGACAACACCGACCTCGCGAACCCCGTGCGGGTGACCTAACCGTCCTCTTCGGAGGGTTCGTCGACGGTCACCGGCTCGGTGCGCTCGACCTCGAGCCGCCATCCCCCGGCGAGCGCCACGGCGGACGCCGCGGCCATGATCATCGGCGCGAGCAGCACGGCCACGACGCCCACGGTCATCGGCACGTCGAGAATGGTACGACCGTCCTTGTCGCGCACCACGATGCGCCGCACGTTCCCTTCGCGGATGAGCTGGTCGATCTTGTCCGTGAGCGCCTTGGCGCTGAACCCCTCTGCTTCCGTCGCCACGCCGGTGACAGTAGTACGACCGACGGCGGCGCGGGCCCGGTCGGGCGAATGCCGCCCCGGACCCGGCCGCGGGTGGTCGGGAGCGAGCGCGGCCGGCCACACGTCGACACGATCCGCGGGGATCATATTCACCGATCTCGACGACGACCGCCGCCTGGCCTATACATTGGTGTCGTCCGGCCGGATCCACGCGCGGCGACCGGTCGTGCGGGGTCCCAGACCTCGAACCCGCGGCGGCGAACTTTCCGTCGCAACGGATCCCGCCTCGACGCTGCCCAGTTGGGAGCTGTTGGGCACCGTCGGGGCGGACCACGGGAACCCGGCCGGCGCGCAGCGGCACCAGACGCACCTGCTCTGGCCCGT
>NZ_JBOHGB010000231.1:0-7119 GCF_050699935.1 Actinophytocola sp. | reverse complement strand
GCTGTGCGGGCTCGACACCGCCGAACTGGTGCATCGACTCACACACCGCACCTGACAAGCATCAACGTGCACGACGACATGAACGACGATATTCACACCCGGCGTGTACATGCATTCACCGATCCACGAATAAAGGACCGCAATGAGCTTCGGCAAAAGAAACATAAACAGACCAATGAGTGCGAGATGAAAATCAAATAGATCACGGGACGAATCGAAAGATGCAAATTCGCATATGATGCAAGGTCCTAAACTTCCGCCAAAAGGTACGACGGAGCGGGAGATTTTCGAGGCGCGTATCGTCAGTTCGTATCGACGGAACCCGCGTGCTCTCTCAACCCTTGCGGCCGAGTTTGACTCAAACCCAACGACAATCCGCCGGATTCTGATTGATCACAACGTGCCGCGCCGCAAGCACCGGTGGTTCTCGGTTTTCTGATCGAGGTCGACCGTGCTGCTCGGGTTGCCAAGCTGCGCAGACCATTCGGGATACCTGGTTTCATACAGGTGATCGACTACGTATTGCGGTCAGGGAGGGGAGAGAATGTGATTCCTCGTTGGTTCTTTGGGCGCCGCCCCCGACTGGCAGGTGTCGTACGTGGGCGAAGACGGCATGCACGCCGTCTATGTGCGCAGTCTGAGTGGTGTGGATCTTGCGCCACCGCGGGTTTCCTTGGAAGGGATTGGTATCGGGTACCTGTGGTGCCGCGTTGCCCCTTCCGGGCAGGCATGGATCGACACGTGCGGTGTCATCAACGGATGTCCCCACCACGGCATCGACACGATGGAGATCCGACCGAGCCACATTGACGAGTTGAGTGCAGCGCTGAGCCCGCTTGAGGCGGCGGCCCGGATTATCGACGTGCGCGATCTGTGCTACTGCGTACCGGCTGGCCCGTGCTCATACCGCCCCATCATTCGAGAAGACAGTTCATGACGAGGTACTCACGTGAAACGTCGCGGAACGTACGGGCAATGTGCGGAACGGATCGACGTGCAGGTCTCCAGATGGTCCGCAGCACCTGATCAGGTGAATCTGGCATGTAGCCACGCGGCTACTCGAGGACCGTGCCTGCGCAGCCAGGCTCGTATCCAGAGGATCTGGAAGAAGACGACCACGAGGATGGTCGCGGTCGAATCGATGACGGCCGCCGCGGAGGACGAGCCGAGTCCGGTGATCGCGTTGCCGGCCAGCGTGATCGTCGCCGGCAGCATCAGCACGACGAACGCGGCGAGGCAGCACACCGTGCCGACCAGCAGCAGCGCCGCATACCAGCGCACGGCCAGTCGCTCCCGGCGCATCCAGTCGAGCGTCGGGTCCGGCCGGCGCTGCCGGATGACGCGGGACAGCCAGTACCGCACGTAGCTTCCGCCCTGCGCGTAGAGATTCGGGCAGCGGCTGAGGTCCTGCAGCACGAAGTACAGGTCGGTGCGCATGAATACCATGGCCTCGAACGGCAGCGACGTGATGATTAATACGATGACCAGTGAGATGGCCCCGCCGACCACGGCCGGCGGCTCGCTGAACGACAGCGCGAGCAGCCCGATCGCCGCGATCGAGAGCTCCAGCGCGACACCGCTGAGGTAGACGGCCATTCGCACCGGCCGGGCTGCCGACCAGACACCGCTGACATCGGTCTGCACCACGAGGAACTGCAGGCGGGTGCCCAACCGCATCCAGCCGGGCACACCTTCCGCGCGTGCCGTGGCCAGGTGTGCCAGCTCGTGGAGGAACACCAGCATCCAGCCGACCGCGGCGTTGACCACCAGCACGAGACCGGTGTGTTGGCTCCAGACCAGGTCGCGGTAGCCGGGCAGCACGCTTGGCCGGTGCACCACGGCGATCACGCCGGCGAGGAGCAGCGCGAGGACCGCCAGCGCCAACGCGGGGCTCAGCAGCCACCGGACGTGCTCGCGCCGAAGCCGCGGAAGCGTCGGCTTCTCCGTCGGACGATCGGGCGGCGCCTGGTCGTCCACGGCGGCCACGTAATCGAGCTCCCTCAGCTGGTCGGCGAAGTCGATGAGGTCGACCTCCTCGCCGAGCCGGTAGGCCGCCTCGTCGACGGACAGCCCGTCGCGGAGCAGCCGGATCGCGCGCACCCCCACCTCGGGAAGCAGGACGAACTCGCCGGTGTCGACCCGCCCGACGTAGTAGTCCTCGCCGTCTTGGCGGATGTGCAGCTCATGCAAGCGCAGCCGAGACGATCCGGTGACCGCTGGAGTAGCGGTGTCCTGAGTGGTCATGGCATGCCGGAGCACGCCGGGCAGTCGGCACGCCGCTCGTGATGAAGGCTGAACTGGTTCTGCAGCGAGCCGAGGTCGAATCCGTGAACGGTGCCGGAGGTGACCCGCGGAATGCCGGTGATGATGCTGAGCGCGAGGTGTGCGCCCAGGTTTCCGGCCAATGCCGCTGTCGCGGCGGTTACGGCGTTCGCTGGTGGTGTCTTGAGATCCAATTTCTGATCAACCGGTGCGGGTAGCCGTTCCGCGGAAGTCAACTTCGTGCAGCGGTGACAGGCACCTTGACCTGGAAGGAATGCGGTAGCCGTGACGTGTGCGCCACTGTATCCGCCTTCCACCCATGGGGTGTTCGACCGGAGGCATTCTTCGTTGACCCAGAGGTCGAGGTCATTCGGTGTATCGGCGCTGAGAACGAAAACGTCGCAGGCGTCAATCAGGTCGCGCAGGTCTTCCGGCCCTCGAATCTGCCGGTTCTCCCCGGTCACCGTGATGTCGGAATTCAGTTTGGCCAGTCGGGCGATCGCGGCGTCGGATTTCCGCTCGCCGAGATCGTCCTCGGTGTAGAGAAGCTGCCGGTTCAGGTTCGACAGCTCCACCCTGTCCATGTCCACGCAATGCAACCGCCCCACACCGCTGGCGCACAGCGCGAGCGCGGCCGCACCGCCAGTGCCGCCAAGGCCAAGCACGGTGACCGTGGCCGAGCGAAGGCGATGCTGGGCATGCCAGGGGTCGGTTCGTGGCGTGAGGTCGATCCCGCGATAGAAACCTTGACTTCGGGAGTAACGCTCGCGCTCACATTCGGACAGCAAGGTTGGCGCCTGCGCCGCGGCGTCCTCGAGGTATCCGGACTCGCACAGCTGCGATATCGCGTCCCGAATAGTGGGCGGATCCTCGTCCGGAAATCGATCATGCATCAATCGCATGATGTCATCGACGCCGCGGGTGCCGTCCATTGCCTGCAGCAGCGACCACACCGCTCCGGTGGGGTCGTCGATTTCAGCCGCAACCCCATAGACCAGACCTCCGATGCGAATCGCGCCGTTGGTGAGCCGGAGCGGCTTGGCCTCCGGTTTGACCCGTGGTTGGGAAAACAACATTCGACACCTCGTGTGGCCGCGACGGCCCGCGCCACGATTACTTCGCGGCGCGGGCCATTGTGCGCTAGTGGGTCTTGTCGTGGCTGGTCGAGGTGGTCTCGATCCGGTCCAGCTTGCGAATCTTGATCTTCGCCAGCCCGGCTTTCCGCTGCTGCTTCATCTGGCACCTCCTTCGCCGAATGCCTGTACGAGTTCCTCCTGGACCATGGCCGGGTCGTACCCCTGGCCGTAGGTCGGGCTCAGCCTGCATCAGGACGGAGACCTGATGGCCGGTTTCGACCAACCTCGATCAGCCTGTGCGCCGCCTGCGTGATCAGGTGCTGGCCGCGGCCCGCAGCAGCTCGGCCACCGTGGCCGCCTCGGCGGTGCCGAGCTCGGTGTACAGGGAGACCGCGCGCTGCCACGGCCTGCAGTTCGCGGAAGTCGAAGTCGGCCGCGATCTCATCCAGCTTGGCGTGTTGGAGCCTCCCTTGACGGAATCGCGCGAACAGTGATCCACCACGCCGGTCCGTCCTAGTACGACGGACCGGCGGCGAGTAGCTTGTCCGACCATCGCCGGGTGCCGAATGCTGCGGCTGGTGAGCTGTTCTGCCCACGGTGACTACGTGACAAGACTCCTTGCCGTCATCCGTGGCGGGCCAGTGCTTGCCGACTGCGTTGAGTTAGGACGCCGCGGCCCTGATCGACGGCGAGCACGACGAGAGCGAGGCCGCCGAGCGTCCAGCAGCCCGTGCCGATCAGGATCCGACGCCGCCCCGCGGTGTGCGCGCCTGTGGATCAACCGCCACCCCGACGGCAACCTGGACAGTCTCAACCTGTGCCGGCAGCCCGTGTCGTCGGGCGGGCGTGTGCCGGTCAATCAGGGGAGGGGAGTCTCGACAGGCGGTGCGCGATCTCGTCGGCTTCGGGGACGCCTAGCTCGGTGTAGAGGTGGTGTGCGATGGTCCAGTGTCGCCTGGCGCCGGCACGGTCCTTTGTCGCCAGTCGCGCGTGGGCGAGGCCGTCGTGTGCGTGGGCCTGCTGGTGGCGCATGCCCAGTTCCTCGGCCAGCGTGAGGGCCTGCTGGTGACAGTCGGCGGAGCTGGTGGTGTCGCCGGCGACGTGCAGCGCCGTGCCGATGGCGTTGAGGCTTTCCACCTCCAACTCGCGGTGGCCGTCCTCGCGCGCGATGGTCAGCGCCTCTCGATGGTGGCCGATCGCGGTCTCACCCTGCGTCAGCCGGCCGATCCGGTTCAGCGTGTCCGCCATGCCCAGCCGATGGCCGGTCCGCTCGCACGTGGCCAGGCTCTCGGTCAGGTACTCCAGCGCCGTCTCGTGCCGGCCGGTGCGGTGGTGTGCCTCGCCCAGGTTCGCGAGCACGTGACCCTCGGCGACCTCGTCCGCGGTCTCGCGCACGATTGTCAGCGCCGCCCGAAGGCAGTCGAGGGCCTCCCTGTGTCTGCCCAGCTGCAGCAGAGTGTTGCCGAGGTTGTCCAGGTGCCGTCCCTCGCCGACCCGGTCACCGCAACCGCGGGCTACGTCCGTCGCCTGCGCGAAGTAGTCCCTCGCGCTGCCGTAGTCGCCCAGCTGGTACTGCACTCCGCCCAGGTTGGTCAACACCGCGCCTTGGCCGGCGACGTCACCTTCGTTCTGGAATATCACAAGCGCTTCCCGGAACCGCGACACCGCCTCCGGGTATTGGCCGACGGCAAGGAACACGATGCCCAATCGGTTGAGCGAGCGGCCACGCGCGCTGCCCCGGCCGACCCGGCTGGCGAGCGTCTGCAGGAACTCGTTGTCTCGGTGGTGACCGGCGGTGTCGAGGTAGCGGAACAGGATGTGGGCCAGGTCGGTGGTCTGCTCGGGCCTGTCGTGGAGTGCCGCGTACGTCGCCGACGCGACGATGTTGGCTCGCTCGGTTCCGAGCCAGGCGGCGGCCTCGTGCCGGGTGCCGAACGTGGGGATCGCGTGTCCCGGGTCGGGAACCTTGGGTGCGCGTGGCCGTTCCTGTGGTGCGTAGACGTGCATCGCGCGTAGCGCCGCGTACCGGTAGTAGTCGAGGAGCCGGTCGAGTGCGGCATGCCGGGATGCCGGCGGGTCGGTGTCCCTGGCGCGGTCGGTGGCGAAGTCGCGGACGAGATCGTGCAGCTCGTAGCGGTCCTGATTGCGCTGGAGCAGCAGGTTACGGTGCAGCAGGTCGGTCAGCATGCCGCTGGTGCGGTTGAGGGTGGTGTCGTTCAGCGCGGCCGCGACGTCGGCGTCGAAGTCCCGGCCGGGGTGGAGCGACACGAGGCGCAGCAGCCGCTGGTGATCGGCGGAAACATCGTCGCAGGACAGCCGCAGGGCTACTGCGACGGCATCGTCCAGGCGGAGGTCGGTCCGCCGTTCGGCCAGTCGGTCGGCGTGGTCGGCCAGGCTCCAGTCGGGCATCGCCCGGATCCGGGTGGCGATCAGGGACAGGGCCAGCGGCAAGTGCCCGACCAACTCGCCGATCCGCGTCGCGGATGCGGGCTCCTCGGCCACCCGATCCGTCCCGATGATCACGCGAAGGACGTCCATGGCGTCGGTCGGGGTGTAGACGTCCAGTGGGAGCACCGACACGTGGTGTTTCGTTCGCGTGCCGGTAGGCAGCATCCGGTTCAGCCCGGTCAGACGGTTCCTGCTCGTGACCAACGTCAGCGTGGCGGTGCCGGCGGGCAGTATCGGCGCCACCTGGTCCACGCCGGCGGCGTTGTCGAGCACCACAAGCGCGCGCCTACTGGCCATCAGCTCGCGGAACATCGCGGACCGGCCGGTGAGGTCCATGCCGGCGAGCTGGCTGCCCGCCACGCCGAGCCGGCGGAGGAACCCGTCGAGCACTGCGGCCGGGTCGGCCGGTGGGCGGTGCGGGTCGTAACCACGCAGGTCCACCCACAGCTGCAAGTCGGTGAACCGGCCACGGCGAACCAGCGTGTGCGCGGCGTGCAGCGCGAGGCGGGTCTTGCCGACGCCGGCCATGCCTTCGAGCGCGGCGATCACCGCGGTGCCGTCGTCGACGGTGTCGATCTCGCCGTGGAGGTAGCCCAGCTCCTTGGCGCGCCCGGTGAATCCTGGCGGGTCGGTCGGCAGCCTGTCGGCGATGGAGACGACCGCGGCCTCCGACTGGCGCGCGGCCACGGTCTGACACGCCTGGCGCCACTGTTCGGTGTGGACATCGTCGTCGAGCAGGACCCGGGCGACATCGACCACCAACTCGGCGTCGAGCCGACTGCGACCCGGTTGCAGGCAGCGGTACACAGTGTTGTACACCGGCAGCTCGGCGACCCCGCGCTCCCTCCGGGATCGCACGACGCGCCGGTGCAGCTCCCGGTAGGAGATCCCGGCCCAGGCGCGCAGTGACCGCAGCTGCCTGGTCAGCGCGTCGACCGTGTCGGCACCGACCGGACTCGGCGCGGTTGTTCCGAACTCGTCCGCTGACACTCGCCCTGCCCCCACTCAGGCGTCCGTGCGGCCGGATTGTAGCGGTACGAGCAGAAGCAGCGAAGCGTCGACCTTACGCCACCTGGTCGAAGTTTGCGCCCGAACAGCGGGACTGTTCCAGGATCGGCACCTCTCTGTGTCAAGTGGTTGGTGACAGAGAGGAAGCCCAACTTGTTGGATCTTGGGCAGATGATCGTGGTCTGCAGCCGTGGTCATCTAGTACGACAGCCGCACTTAGATGATCTTGGCTGGTCAGGGTGTCGATGAACCCTTGCTGATCGTGTGGGCAGCCGCCTCAAGATCATCAGGTTGTGACACAAGAGATCGGTGAGGCGGCTGCGGC
>NZ_JBOHGB010000230.1:0-7124 GCF_050699935.1 Actinophytocola sp. | reverse complement strand
GTGCTGCGCCGCCGGGCGCCAGCACACACGCCTGGCACGCTGGGCCGACCCCGTCGCCATGGCGGCGAGTTCGTTTTCGGTGACCCGGCCACCTGGGGTGAGCCGGACGTCAGCACCCACACCGACATCCTCGGCACGGTCGACTACTCGGCCTACATCAGCGAGACCGCGCTCCGCACCCCGTTCGGTGGCCCCGAGGGACACCGGAAGCAGCTCAAACACCTGCTGGGCGCAGGTGACCGCGGCATCGCCGTCCGGATCGTGCGCGAGCACCTGCCGGTGGGATTGATCAGCCACTCGTGGCTCTACATGACGTTCCCCAACACCACGCCCGTCGTGAACGTCGAGGTAGCCGAAGGCGGGGTCTACCTGCACGACGACCAGGCGGAGCCTTATACCAACGTGGTCACCAAGCTGGATCACATAGCCCTTCCCACCCGTGAAAGCCAAGCTATGCTCCGATCGATGCTGAAGGAGGTGTGATCATGGACTGGCGCAAGTCGAGCTTCAGCGGTTCTGGCGGCAACTGTGTGCAGGTCAGGCAGGATCTGGCGGCGCTCCGGGACAGCAAGAACCCCACCGGCCCCACACTGACCGCCGGCCTGTCCCCGCTGCTGGCCACCGTCAAGTCCGGCAAGCTGGACGGCTGAACGGACCGACGACTCCTCGGCTCCCGCACGTACCCACGTCGGGAGCCGAGCGTGTGTCCGGACCGGTCGACCCGCTAGCTCGTGATGTCCTTCGTGGCGAAGTTGGCCCACGACGCGCCGAAGAACACCACGATGTAGCCCGCCTGCAGCAGCAGGCCCCGGTCGATGTTGTGCCACAGGATGGGGTCGCGGAAGAAGTCGATCCAGGACAGCCAGTAGTTCGTCGGCAGGTACGGCTTGATCGGGTCGGCCGCGTCCAGCGTCTGCATGATCGAGCTCGCGATCAGCACCGCGAGCGAGGCCAGCGCGGCGCCGAGCGCGGAGTCGGACAGCGTCGACCAGAACAGCGCGATCGTGCCGAAACCGAGCATCGACACGACGATGTAGCCGACCGCGGCCAGCAGCCGGACCGCCAGCTCCTCGGGGCCGAGCGACGCGCCGGACAGCGACGTGACCGCCCCCGGCTGGCCGACCGCCTCCGCGCCGGTGCCGAACAGCGCCACGCCGACCGCGAGCGAGAAGACCACCACGACGAACATCGTGAGGACGATGTAGACGGTCAGCGCGGCCAGCTTCGCGGTGAGCAGCCGTAGCCGCCCGACCGGCCGGACCAGCAGGTAGCGCAGCGTGCCGGTGGCCGACTCGCCCGCGATCGCGTCCCCGGCGTACACGGCGACCGCCAGCGGCAGGAACACCGGCAGCACCATCGCGAGCGCCGCCGCCGGGTACAGCGAGCCGTTGTCCAGCACCGCGGACAGGAACGCGCCGCCCTGGCCCGGCGGCGGTGCGATGTCCGAAATGGACAGTAGGACGGCGACGAGTGCGGGCACCGCGCACAGCAGCAGGATCGACAGCCACACCCGCGGCCGCAGCACCAGCTTGCGCAGCTCGACGGCGATCACGGCGGGCCACCGATCCGGTCGCTGCCGTGCCCGGTCACGTCCAGCACGACCTGTTCGAGCGAGCGCCGCTCGTCGGCGATGGCCGCCACCCGAACGCCCTCGCCCACGAGCAGCTCGTTGAGCGCGGCGGCGTCGGCGTGGCGGACCACGAGGTGCTCGCCGTCTTGATCGACAAAGCGCTCGACGACCTGCCCGTCCAGCAGCGACGCGACCCGCGCCGCGTCGGGGCTGCGCACCAGCACGTGGCCGGTGGGCGCCCGCAGGTTCGTCAGGTCGTCCTGCAACACCAGCCGGCCGTGGTCGACGACGCCGACCCGGGTGCACAGCTGCTCCACCTCGCTCAGCAGGTGGCTGGACAGGAACACCGTGGTGCCGGCCTCGTTCAGCGCGGTCAGCAGGTCGCGGATCTCCCGGATCCCGCGTGGGTCGAGGCCGTTGGTCGGCTCGTCGAGGACCAGCAGCTCCGGCTTGCGTAGCAACGCGGCGGCGATCCCGAGGCGCTGCCGCATGCCCAGCGAGTACGTCCGCAGCGGCCGCCGGTCGATGCCGGCCATGCCCACCTGCTCGAGCGCCTCCTCGATCCGCCGCCCGCGGGTACGCCGTGGTCCGCCCGGGCCGGCGGCGTCGAACAGCTGGAGGTTGCGCCGGCCGGACAGGTGCGGGTAGGCGGCGGGACCCTCGACCAGCGCGCCGATGCGCGGGAGAACCGACCCGGAGCGGGCCGGCACGCGCTCGCCGAGAACCTCGATCTCGCCGCTGCTCGCGTAGACGAGGCCGAGCAGCAGGCGCACCAGCGTCGTCTTGCCGGAGCCGTTGGGGCCGAGGAAGCCGTACCGGTCGCCCGCCCGGACGTCGAGGTCGACGCCGTCCACGGCGACGACCCGGCCGTAGCGCTTGGTGAGCTCGCGGGTGACGATCATCGGAACCACTCGGGCAGCGACATGAGCTCGGTGGCGGCCCCGAGCAGGACGTCGGTCGTCGTCGTCCCGGCGAGCAGGTACCAGCGGCGGGAGACGTCCGAGTGGGCGATCACGACGGACAGCGGAGCGATGGACAGCCGGAGTGCCTCGCCCCGCGTGAGGTCCTCGCTCGTGCCGCCGGCGTTGGTGATCGCCTCGGCCGCATCGGCGCCGACGTGCCCGGGGACCGGCAGCGCGACGAACGCGGACAGGCCCCAGCCGTACACGCCGACCCCGCGCACGCCGCCCGCGTCGGCCTCGCGCAGCTCGCGCCCGGCGAGCCGGTCGGGGAGGCGGCCGCGGCCGAACGTGCCGAGCACGTCGCCGACGTCGGGCGCGGTCGCCACCGTGAACCCGCTGCCCGGCGCCTGCTTGGGGGTGAGCACGTCCGCGCCGGGGGTGGTGGCGTCGAGCTCCAGGAACTGGCTGTAGAGGATCGGGCGGTCCGCGTCGCGCGGGGTCAACTCCACCGCGACCGGCAGCCCGGTGTCCGGGTCGGCCCACATGTCGACGTGGCCGATCGTGGTGTCCGGGTCGGCGGGGGTGAGCCGCAGCCCGGCCGCGTGGTGCCCGGCGACCCGGCGGGCCGGCAGCGCGCCGACCGGGTCCTCCTGGGCGGCGACCAGCACGCGTCGGGCCAGCTCGGGTGGCAGCAGGTCGCCGGCGCGGGGCAGGCGCACGGGTGGCTCGCCGATCAGCCTGGTCAGCAGGTTCGCGCCGTAGTCCCAGGTGAACTCGCCCACCGGGGTGCGGTAGACGTCCCGCTCGCCGGCTCCGGCGACGTGGCCGGTCACGACGTCGAACCGCCAGCTCGACGGTCCCGCGTACCAGCTGCGGACGCGGGTGGTCGTGGTCAGCAGCGAGGTCACGTCCGCGACGTTGGGCAGCTCGGGGAGCGCGAGCGTGCCGGTGATCTCGGCGTAGCCCTGGTGGGGCCGGTCCGCCGAGGCGAGGATCCGGTCGCGCAGCGTGCCGGGATCGACCGGCGCCGCGGACGCGGGCAGCGAGCGCGGCACCTGCGGCACGAGCACGGCCACCGCGGCCAGGGCGGCGACGAGGGCCCAGCCCCGAACCGTCCGGTTCCGCACGACCGACACGGGCCTCACCTCCCGCACCTTTTGTACGCCTGGACAGCGTGGGATTCGCGTACGGCGGCGGAAGGCCAGGAAGGACGCCTTCCGGACGCTCAACGTCTGGAAGGCGTCCTTCCTGGCAGGGCAGACTGGTTCGGGCGCAGCCCCTCCGCGGCCTCGAGGAGACGCCGCGCGGCGTGCTCGTCCACGCCCGTCAGGTCGGCGGGGACCCGGGAGAACACCCGCGCGATGGCCGCCACCAGGTCGACCGCCGACTCCGCCGTCAGCTCGACGGCCACCCGCGCGGACGCCCCGCGGCCCGGGTTGACGAAGTCCAGGTTCAGCGTGTGGTCGGCGGCCTGCGCGTGGACCGGGTGGTCGAAGTAGACGGTCGTGGACGTCAACGGGAACCACCCGCTCGCGCCCTTGCCGCTGCCCGCGGTCGCGCTCTGCTCGGTCACGTAGGTGCACATCAGGCGTTCCCCTCCCCGGCCAGGTGACGGCCCAGGAACTCGCGCACGAGCCGCCAGCCCTCGACGGCCGCGGCCGGCCGGTACGCGGCCCGGTCGACGGCGAAGAACGCGTGGCCGGCGTTCTCGAAGTCGTGGAACTCGTGCGGCACGGCCCGCTCGGTCAGCAGCTCGTCGAGCCGCTTGACGTCCTGCGGCGTCGGGTTCTTGTCCTCGGCGCCGAACAGGCCCAGCACCGGGCAGGACAGGTCACCGAGCCGCGGCTCGATCGGCGGCACGGTCAGCCCGTACTCGGCCGGTGGCGGGGTCAGCACGAACGCGCCGTAGCAGTTGACCACCGCGTCGACGTCCAGGGCGCAGCCCGCGAGCAGGGACTGCCGTCCACCCGAGCAGAAGCCGATCGTGGCGACCCGGCCGTTGCCGGTCGGGTGGTCGCGCAGGTACGCCATCGCCCCCTCGACGTCACCGACCAGCCGCTCGTCCGGCACCCCGCCGGCGGCCCGCGAGGCGGCCGCCGCGTCGTCCGGGTCCGCGCCCGGCGCGTCCCGCTGGTGCAGGTTGGGGCACACGGCCGACCAGCCCCAGGTCGCGAACTTCCGGGTGATCTCCTTGGTCGCCTCGTCGTAGCCGGGCATGTGATGGATCACCACCACTCCGCCGCTCGGCGCGGCGCCCACCGGGTGGGCCGCGTACGCGTCGATCTCGTCGCCGCCGGCGCCGGTCACCGTGACGGTGCCGGCCGCGATTTCATCCCGCATGCTCACTCCCGAGAGTCGTTAGCAACAGCAACGACATGGAGCCTAGTGTCCCCCGCCGGAAGTATGTTTGGTAAGTCGGTGGATCCAGGTTTCTGCTGGCAAGGCGCCGATCCGCCCTCGAACCGGACCGTACTTGGGCGGATCGGCGACGCGTGCGCACCCGCCAGCCGTGGACCGTGTCGCCCCGCGCGGGCGCCGGGCTCAGCGCTTCGTGCGCGCGGTGGGCGTGGCCGTCATCGGGTCGTCCGGCCACGGGTGCTTGGGGTAGCGGCCGCGCAGCTCCGCACGGACCTGCTGGTACCCGTCGCGCCAGAAGGAGGTGAGGTCGCGGGTGATCGCGACCGGCCGGCCGGCGGGGGAGAGCAGGTGCAGCAGCACCGGCACGCGGCCGTCGGCGATCGTCGGGGTGGCCGTCCAGCCGAACGCCTCCTGGACCTTCACCGGCAGCACGGGCTCGTCGCCGTCGTAGTCGACCTTGATCCGCGCGCCGGACGGCACGGTCAACCGGTCCGGAGCGAGCTCGTCGAGCCGGGCGGCCGCCGGCCAGGGCAGCATCCGGCCGAGCGCGCCGTGCACGTCGACGCGTTCGAGGTCGGCCCGTCGCGTGGCACGGCCGAGCTCCGGGCCGAGCCAGACCGGGGCCGCGTCGAGCAGTGCCGCGTCGACCACGGGTGGCCACGGGTCGCCGATCGCCCGGTGCAGCAACGCGAGCCGCCGGCGCAGGCGGGTGGCGGCCTCGGTCCAGCGCAGCAGCCCGACGCCCTCCCCGCGCAGGCCGTCGAGCAGCGCGTCGCGCAGCCGGTCGCGGTCCGGGTCGGCCAGCCGACGCTCACGCAGCACGATCGCGCCGAGCCGGGACACGCGGCGGGCGACCACGTCACCGTCCACCCAGGCCACCTCGTCCACAGTGGACAAGAGGGCCGGCGCGGCGCGCTCGGCGAGCGCCTGGTCGGCGCGGGCGGCGAGGCGGATCTTCCCCTGCGCACGCCCGGGTTGCCGGTCCGCGCTCGCGACCGCGAGCCACTCGGCGCCGGCCTCCCGGTCCAGCTCCGCCGCGGTCCCGCCGGCCATCAGGTACACCCGCGACCCGGGCGCGCGGCGGCGCGCCAGCCGCTCGGGGTGGGCGAGCGCGACGACGAGCGCGGGGTCCGCACCGCCAGGAAGGACGCCTTGCTGACGTTCGACGTCTGGAAGGCGTCCTTCCAGGCTCTCCAGCGCGGCGAGCCGGCGGACCTCGCGGCGCCAGCGGCGTGCCCGGTCGCCCGCGTCGTCCCGGCGCAGGTGGCGCAGCGCGTCCTCGACGTCCCACGTGGTGGCGAGCGTGTCGTCGTCGAGCAGGGCGACGACCTCGGCCGCGGCGGTGGCCCCGGTCGCCGCCGCGCCGTCGAGCAGTGCCCTGGCCAGGCGCGGATGCAGGCCGATGCCGGCGATGCGCCGTCCGCGCTCGGTGACCGCGCCGGTGCCGTCCAGTGCGCCGAGGGCGGTGAGCACGGCCCGGCCGGCGGCGAGCGCACCGGGCGGCGGCGCGTCCCACCAGTCGAGCCCCGCGCCGTCGGGGGTGCCCCAGCAGGCCAGTTCGAGCGCCAGCCGCGTGAGGTCCGTCGTGCGGATCTCCGGGTCCGGCTGGGCGGGCAGCGTGGCGTGCTCGTGCTCGGGCCAGCAGCGGTACACCCGCCCGGCGGCCTCCCGCCCGGCGCGGCCGGCGCGCTGCTCGGCGACCGACGCGGAGACCCGGGTGGTGACCAGCCCGGCGAGCCCGCGCCGGTGGTCCATTGTGGACATGCGGGCGAGCCCGGAGTCGACGACCGCGTGCACGCCCGGAACGGTCAGGCTGGACTCGGCGACCGCGGTGGCGAGCACGACCCGCCGCCCGGCGCCGGGCCGCAGCGCGGCGTCCTGCCGCGCGGTGGGCAGCCGGCCGTGCAGGGGCAGGACGGTCACGTCCCCGTCGCCGAGCAGCGCCGCGGTCCGGGCGATCTCCCCGGCGCCGGGCAGGAAGGCGAGCACGTCACCGTCCGATTCGGACAGTGCGGTCCGGACACTCCGGGCCACGCGGCCCTCGATGCGCTCACCCCGGACCGGCGGCGTGTGGGTGACCGTCACGGGGTGGGTGCGCACGTGTGCGCGCACCACGGGCGTGCCCGGCCCGAGCAGCTCGGCGATCCGGTCGGTGGCGACGGTCGCGGAGGCGGCGAGCAGCCGCAGGTCCGGGCGCAGGCCCGCGCGGGCGTCGAGGAGGAGCGTGAGCAGCAGGTCGGCGTCGAGGTGGCGCTCGTGGCACTCGTCGAGCAGGACGACGTCCACGCCGGGCA
>NZ_JBOHGB010000229.1:0-7211 GCF_050699935.1 Actinophytocola sp. | reverse complement strand
CCCCTCACCCCGCCGCCGCGACCCAAGCGCCGACTCCCGCCCCCGCCGCGACGACCGCTCGCGCCGGGACCCGGGTGACCGCGGCGCCCCGGTGCGTCAGCCCCGCCGGCGCCCGCAAGACCCATCCCGCTGACCGACGACGGTCGGGCCGCGGCGCCGCTATGAAGTGGTCTCGGGCTAGCGGACGCTGTCCTTGAGCGCCTTGCGCAGCTCGCGGGGCAGGGCGAACGCGACCTTCTCGTTGGCCGTGGTCACCTCCTGCACCTCGGCCCAGCCGCGGTCGGCGAGCCAGGCCAGCAGGTCCATCACCAGAACGTCCGGCACCGACGCCCCACTCGTGACGCCGATCGTCGACACCCCCTCGAGCCACGCCGGGTCGACCTCGCGCGCGTAGTCGACCAGGTACGCGGCCGACGCGCCCGCCTGCAGGGCCACCTCGACCAGCCGCTTCGAGTTCGACGAGTTCCGTGAGCCGACGACGAGCACGAGATCGCACTCCGCGGCCATGGCCTTCACCGCGACCTGCCGGTTCTGCGTCGCGTAGCAGATGTCGTCCGACGGCGGGTCCTGCAGCTCCGGGAACCGGTCCCGCAGCTGGTTCACCCGCTCCATCGTCTCGTCCACCGACAGCGTGGTCTGTGACAGCCAGACGACCTTCGACGGGTCGCGGACCGTCACGGAATCCACGTCCTCCGGCCGGTCCACCAACTGGATGTGCGTCGGCGCCTCACCCGAGGTCCCATCGACCTCCTCGTGCCCCTCGTGGCCGATCAGCAGGATGTCGTAGTCGTCACGCGCGAACCGCTTCGCCTCCTGGTGCACCTTCGTGACCAGCGGGCACGTGGCGTCGATCGTCCGCAGGCTCCGTGCCGCCGCCTGCTCGTGCACCGCCGGCGCGACACCGTGCGCGGAGAACACCACGAGCGCGCCCTCGGGCACCTCGTCGGCCTCGTCGACGAAGATCGCGCCCCGCTCGGTGAGCGTGTCGACCACGTGCCGGTTGTGCACGATCTCTTTACGCACATACACGGGCGGGCCGTACGTCTCGAGTGCCTTCTCGACCGTCACGACCGCTCGGTCGACGCCGGCGCAGTAGCCGCGCGGTTTGGCCAGCAGTACTCGCTTGGTCATGACACCCAGCGTACGTACCGGGCACCTCGGTAGGCAGATCGCCCGGTCTGCGGCAGGCTAGGCGGCATGAAGTCTCTTCCGCTTCCGGTGCGTGTCGCAGCCGGGCTCGCCGTGACCGCCGTGGAGCAGGCGCGCACCCTCCCCACCAAGCTCGCCGGCCTGCCCGTCACCGTGGCGAGCCAGGCGTTACAGGTCTCGATGCGCGTGCAGCAACAGGTGACCGAGCTGGCCATCCGCGGCGACGAGGTGCTCGCCGGCCTGAGCCCGGTCGAGGAGACCCCGGAGTGGGCGACCTTCGACGAGGACCTTGAGGACGACGGCGACCGCTACGATTTCAGCCGGTCGTCCGCGTTCGACCGGGTCGACGAGCCGGCGCCGGCCGAGGAGCCGGACGTGAGCGGGCCCAACGGTTTCCAGTCGCCCGACCCGTGGGTAGCCGAGGAGCGCGCACTCGCGGAGGAGACCGAGGCACATCGCGAGCAGTCCTTCGCCGAGGCGGTGAGCTACGACGACCTGTCGCTGCCGCAGCTGCGTGCCCGGCTGCGCCGCTTCTCCGTGGCCGAGCTCACGGAGCTGCTGGAGCACGAGCGCGCGAACGCCAACCGGCCGTCGTTCGTCGGCATGCTGACCCGCCGCATCGCGACGGTGCGCGACCAGCAGTGAGTGAGCCGAGCACCACGCCGGAGCGGCCGTGGCCGGTGCGGACCGTGGCGCGCAAGATCGCGGAGTGGATCAACCGGCTCGGCGACATCTGGGTCGAGGGCCAGGTGACGCAGATTTCGAACCGGCCCGGCACCGGCACCGCGTTCCTGACGCTGCGCGACCCGGCCGCCGACGTCTCGATGACGGTCACCTGCACGACCGCGCTGCTGCGCGAGCAGCCGCTGTCCGACGGCACCCGGGTGATCGTGCACGCGCGGCCGGCGTTCTTCATCGGCCGCGGCACGCTGAGCCTGCGCGCCGACGAGATCCGCGCGGTCGGCATCGGCGAGCTGCTCGCCCGCATCGAGCGGCTGCGCAAGCTCCTTGCCGCGGAAGGGATCTTCGACCCGAGACGCAAGCGCCGGCCGCCGTTCCTGCCGCACACCGTCGGGCTGATCACCGGCCGGGCGTCGGCCGCGGAGAAGGACGTGCTGACCAACGCCCGCGCGCGGTGGCCGGCCGTCCGCTTCCGGGTGGAGAACGTCGCCGTGCAGGGCGCGCTGGCGGTGCCGCAGGTCGTCGACGCACTGTCCGCTTTGGACAGGGACCGGAACGTGCAGGTGATCGTGATCGCGCGCGGCGGCGGCAGCGTCGAGGACCTGCTGCCGTTCTCCGACGAGACGCTGTGCCGCGCGGTCGCCGACTGTCGCACGCCGGTGCTGTCCGCGATCGGGCACGAGCAGGACACTCCGCTGCTCGACCACGTGGCCGACGTCCGGTGCTCGACGCCGACCGACGCGGGCAGGCGGGTGGTGCCGGACATCGCGGAGGAGGCCGTGCGGGTGAACCAGCTGCGCGACCGTGCCCGCCGCGCGCTGCACGGCTGGGTGGATCGCGAGCGCCGGCTGCTCGACGCACTGCGCAGCCGGCCGGTGCTGGCGGATCCGCTGACGCCGCTGGAGCAGCGAAGTGCGCAGGTCACCGCCCTTGTCGAGCGGGCCCGCCGGGCGGTCGTCAGCCGGGTGGCGGCGGAGCGGTCGGCGCTGAACCATACTCGTGCCCGCTTGACGACGTTGGGGCCAGCCGCCACGCTTGCGCGCGGGTATGCGGTCGTGCAGCGGGTCGACCCGGGAGGGAGCCCGCGTGTGCTCCGCTCGACCGAGGAGGCGCCGGAAGGGACGCTGCTCCGGGTGCGCGTCTCGGATGGCGCGGTGCACGCGACCGTGGTCCGGGGCGACGAGCGCGAGTGGAGGTAGCGGTGCCGAGACTGGAGCGTGAACCGAGCTTCCTGCCACTGACCATCAAGGCGACCTACGCGGTCGCCAGGGCCGCGGCCGACACCCCGGCGTTGCGTACGACCGCGGAGCAGGTGCGCGACCGGGCGTGCCGCGCCGACGCGGCGGCGGCGGAGTGCTGGGCGGCGCTGTGCGCGGGCTGCGACGCGCCCGGCCGGCGTGACCTGCCGAACCGCCTACGAGAACTGACCGAGGCGACGTCGGCGTACGCCGGCACCCGCTGGTGGTTCGGCCGTGGTTCGCAGCATCGTGAGCGGGTGAGTGGCGAGCTCACGCGCATCGAGGAGGCGGTGGCCGAGCGCGACGGCGCGGACTTCGCCGAGGCGTTCGTAGGCTATGACCAGGCGGTGGCGGCCGTCCTGGTGAACTCGCACAGCCGATTGGAGACCCCGGCCCAGTGACGGAAGAGCTGGACTACGAGCAGGCCCGCGACCAGCTGGCGGAGGTGGTCGCGAAGCTGGAGACCGGCGGTCTGTCCCTTGAGGACTCCCTGGCGCTGTGGGAACGGGGCGAGGCGCTGGCGAAGATCTGCGACCAGCACCTCGCCGGCGCCCGGGAACGCATCGAGAAGGCATTGGCGTCGGTGGAATCGCCGGAAGCCGAGTAAACCCGGGGTCGGCTCGCCTCGTTTGGATCTCGTGCGGCCGCTGATTCAGCGCTCGAGATTGTCTCGTTTCGCGTACGGGCGTGACTTTCTCGCACGGGCTCCGCGGCGGCGCCGCGCGCTTTGGTCCGGCGCGCTGCCTGCCGATGCTTGTCCACCGCGGTGCCACCAGAATCCGCCACTTTGGTAGGGCGGGGACATCGTGGCCTCCGGCCCCCAAAATCCAGCGTACCGACCACCACCGACAATTCCCCACGCGACAGCGCCCACCGGTGCACAACAAAACCTCCGCGAACAAAAGCTCCCGCGCGCACACGCGCGCGTGCAGAACTCAAGTTCCGAAAGCCCCACCCTTTCCCGGGGGCCACCCTCACGAGCCAGTCTACCGGTGCCTACCGACAAGAACGTGGGGATCGGGGCGGCTGTGGATGGGTTGCGGAGTTGTGGACAACCGCGCTCAGTGGCCCAGAAAGGACGGGGTTCGCTTTTCCACGAACGCGTCCACCGCCTCGCGATGGTCGGCTGTGGCGCCCAGGACTGTTTGGCCCGCACCCTCACACGCCAGGGCCGCCTCCAGGTCCGCGCCGGCGCCCGTCAGGAGGGCTTCCTTGATCTTTCCGTATCCCGTTGTGGGGCCGGCGGCCATCCGGGTGGCCAGGTCCACCGCTGTCGGGAGCACGTCGGCGTCCGGCACGACCTGGGTCACCATGCCGAGCTCGAGCGCTCGCTCGGCCGTGACCGGCTTTGCCAGCAGCATCATCTCCATCGCGCGGCCGTAGCCGATCAGCCGCGGCAGGGTCCACGACGCGCCGGAGTCCGCGGTCAGGCCGATCGTCGCGAACGCCATCAGGAACTTCGTCGACTCGCCGGCCACGCGCAGGTCACAGGCGTACGCGAACGACGCGCCGGCGCCCGCGGCCATCCCGTTCACCGCGGCGATCACCGGCTTCGGCATGCCCGTCAGCGCGCGGACGATCGGGTTGTAGTGCTCGGC
Source organism: Actinophytocola sp. (assembly GCF_050699935.1). Taxonomy (NCBI): domain Bacteria; kingdom Bacillati; phylum Actinomycetota; class Actinomycetes; order Pseudonocardiales; family Pseudonocardiaceae; genus Actinophytocola; species Actinophytocola sp. Next base: position 2,545 of record NZ_JBOHGB010000229.1, on the reverse strand, counting down.
CACCGTCCGGAACGGGGCCGGGTCGTTCGAGCGCAGCGCCGCCACGTGCTCCTTGAGGTCCTGCCCCGCGCAGAACGCCTTGCCGGCCCCGGTCAGCACTACGGCCCGGACATCCGGCGCCGCGGCGGCGTCGGTCAGCGCGGCCAGTAGCGACTCCTTGAGCTCGACGGTCAGCGAGTTGAACGCCTCCGGCCGGTGCAGTGTCAGCGTGCGGACCCCGTCGCGGTCGTCGACCAGCAGTGCTGCCAAGACGTTCTACCTCCAGTTGATCAGGCGCTGGACCTCGCGCGCGTACCTCGGTTCAGACAGTCGGACAGAAAGGTCTCGGCGGCCGGCGCGAGCCGTGCGGTCTCCCGGTCGAAGAAGCGCGCCGCCTCGGTGCCCGGCCAGTCGTCGGGCAGCAGGGACGCCGGCAGGCCGGGGTCGCGGAACAGGAACTTGCGCCACGCGTGCAGCAATCGCTGCGACGCGGCGAACGCCTCGGACGGCACCGTACCGTCCACTGCGGACACTCTCGGTAGCCACTCGGTCACGAAACCGGCGTAGTCGGCGCCGAGCGCGTCCAGGTCCCAGGCCCGCGCGGCGAGCTCGGCGTCGTCGCCGTCGTGCTCGCCGTGGAACGACCGACCGGCCAGGCCCTCCGCCTCCAAGATCTCCGACAGCTCCGCCGACGGCCGTGGCGCGACCCACGTCGTCGGCCCGAGCGGGCCGTAGCCGAGCAGCCGCAGCGACGAGTCGAGCCGCTCCCGGGCGCTGCGGCTCGGCAGCTCCTCCAGCACGAGCACCTGCCACCGACCATCCCAAGTGGAGGGATTCGTGCGGTAGATCCGCATGGCGGCGTCGTCGAGGCGGCGCTCGGCACGCCTGGTCAGCGCGTATCCCGGTCCGTCGGCCAGCCGCAGAGGGCGCAGCCAGTCCTGACGCACCATTCTGGACACCGCGGTGCGGATCGCGGGCGGCTCGAAGCCCAGCGGTTCGAGCAGACGCACCAACGCGGCAATGGCGGCCGAGCCACCTCGCGCTCGGAGGTAGCTGCCGTAAACGTCGAACAGCGCGGACCTGGCTCGCACGATTTTCGAGTCTCCCAGCCGAGAGCGGGCCCGCGCCAGTGGGTTCCAGACGCATAAGGGCCGGTCATCGACACGCAGTTTGATCGGTTCGATTTCACCGCCGAGATGCCATAGGGGAGAATGTCACCGACTTCGGCCCGGTCGGGCCGGCCGGAGTGGGCAGGCTATGACGGAGGGAGCACGCTATGGCGGCCATGAAGCCCCGGACCGGTGACGGTCCCCTCGAGGTGACCAAGGAGGGTAGGGGCATCGTGATGCGCGTCCCACTCGAGGGGGGTGGGCGCCTCGTCGTCGAGATGTCGGCGGAGGAGGCCAGTGCCCTCGGTGACGCGCTGAAAGCCGCGGCAGGCTGACCATCCCCTTGTCCAGAGTGGAGGGGATGGCGTAGCGCTTCGTCGAGTCTGGAGGACCTTGCCATGTCGGTACCTGCTCTACCGACCGCGCTTCCCGAGGTCGAGGTGAGCTCCGCCGTGCGCCGGGCCGCCCCACTCGCCGTGCTGTGCCGTGCCGGGGAGCCGTCGCCGACGCCGATCACCCGGTCCGCGGAGCTCAGCAGCGAGTGGATGACGTCGGTCGCGCTCACCGGCAAGGTCGGCGAGGTTCAGCCGGGACCGCCGGACGCCGCCGTGCGGTGGGTCGCCGGGGTCGGGGATGGGGAGCCCGACCAGTGGCGCGCCGCGGGTGCGGCCCTGATCAGAGCACACAACGCGCGGATCGCCGACGGAGGGCCGTCGGCCGATCGCCACCTACAGCTCGAGCTGCCAGCGGACGCCGACGCGCGGCAGGTCACCGAGCTCGTATGGGGCCTGCGGCTCGGCGGCTACGCCTACGTCGTCAGCGGCGAGCCCGACAAGCCCAGAGTGCGCACCGTCCGTCTGGTCGCGCCCGACGACACCGCCGTGATCGACGACACGGCCCGGCGCGCGGCGGTGTTGTCAGCGGCGACCGCACTCGCTCGCGACCTCGCCAACACACCGTCGAACATCAAGGACCCGGCCTGGCTCGCGCGGATGGCCACCCGGACGGCCGGCCGCGCGCCCGGCGTCGACGCCACCGTGCGGGACCAGCACTGGCTTGCCCGGCAGGGCTTCGGCGGCGTGCTCGCGGTCGGCGGCGGCTCGAGCCGGCCACCCCGGTTCGTCCAGCTCAGCTGGGGCCGGCGCGGCGCACCGCACGTCGTGCTCGTCGGCAAGGGCGTCACCTTCGACACCGGCGGCATCTCGGTCAAGCCGGCCGATGGCATGCACCTGATGCGCACCGACATGTCCGGCGGTGCCGCCGTGATTGCCGCGGTCCAGGCCATCGCCCGGCTCGAGCCCGACGTGCGTGTGACCGGCCTTGTGCCGTGCGCGGAGAACCACCTGTCCGGGACGGCCTACCGCCCCGGCGACGTCGTTCGGCACTACGGCGGCCGAACCACCGAGGTGACCAACACCGACGCCGAGGGCCGCATGATCATGGCGGACGCGCTCGCC
>NZ_JBOHGB010000228.1:0-7259 GCF_050699935.1 Actinophytocola sp. | reverse complement strand
CGCCCGCTGCTCGGCCCGCGCGCCCGCCAGCGCGGCGGCCGCCCGCTCGGCCGCGGCCTCGGCGGCGGCGAGCTTCTCGTTGGCCTCGTCGACCGCGGCCTGCACCTCGATCACGCTCTGCCCGCGCTCGGAGCCGCCGGCCACCCAGTGCGCACCGAGCACGTCGCCGTCGGCGGTGACCGCCCGGACCCGCGGATGCCGCGCGACGAGGTCCCGGGCCACCCGCAGCGAGTCGACCACCGCGACCTGCTCCAGCGCCGAGAGCACCGCCTGCCGCAGCGACTCGGGCGCCCGCACCAGATCGGCCGCCCAGCGGGCACCCGGCGGCAGGGTCGGCCAGCCGGACCGGTCCACGGGCGACCAGCCGCCCACGAGCACGCCCGCCCGGCCGGCGTCGTCGCCGCGCAACAGCTCCAGGGCCGCGACCGCGTCGTCGCCGGACGCCACCGCGACCGCGTCGGCCACCGGGCCCAGCGCCGCGGCGAGCGCGGCCTCCGCGCCCGGCTCGACGGTCAGCAACGCGGCGACCGAACCCAGCAGGCCCGGCATCCGGTCGCCCGCGGCGAGCAGCGCGCCCGCGCCGTCCTTGCGCGACAGGCCGAGCGAGAGCGCGTCGACCCGCGCCTGCCACGACGCGATGTCCTTCTCCGCCGTCCGCTCGGCCGCCACCAGCTCCTCGACGCGGGCCTGCGCGGCCCGCTGTGCCGCCTCGGCCCGCTCGAACCGGTCGGCGATGCCCGCGTCGTCGGCGTCCTCGACCCCGGTCTCCGCCCGGGACTCGGCCAGCTCCACCGCGGCCTCCTCGGCCCGCTCGGTGGCCTCGGCCAGCGCGGTCGACAGCCGCTCGACCTCCTCGGCCGTGGCGGCGGTCTTGCTGCGCAGCGCGTCGACCTGGCCGGCCAGCCGGGCCAGGCCCTCGCGCCGGTCGGCGACCGCGCGCACGGCGGCGAGGTGGGCCTGCTCGGCAGCCTGCACGGCCTGCTCCAGCTCGGCGCGCCGCTCGGCCGCCTCACCCAGCGCGTGCCGGGCGACCTCCACGTGCTCGGCCAGCTCCGCCTCGCGGATCGCGGTCTCCTCCGCCTCGGCCTCCAGCTCCTCGGGGTCCCGGCCGCCGCCGGGCGCCTCGACCTCGGCGGACAGGTGCCGCTCGCGCTCGACGGCCAGCCGCACGGTGCCACGCAGCCGCTCCTCCAGCGCGGAGAGCTCGTACCAGGTCTGCTGCGCGGAGGTGAGCCGTGGCGTGTCGGCCGCGAGCTGGTCCTCCAGCGCGGTCTGCTTGGCGTCCGCGACCTCCAGGGCCTGCTCGACCTCGTGCCGGCGGGCGCGGGCGGCGGCCTCGTCGGCCTGCTCCTTGGCGATCTCGGCACGCTGGGCGACCAGGTCGTCGGCGTAGAGCCGCAGCCGCGCGTCCCGCAGGTCGGCCTGCACGGCCTGCGCCTTGCGGGCGATCTCCGCCTGCTTGCCGAGCGGCTTGAGCTGGCGGCGCAGCTCGCCGGTCAGGTCGGTGAGCCGGGTCAGGTTGGCCTGCATCGCGTCGAGCTTGCGCAGGGCCTTCTCCTTGCGCTTGCGGTGCTTGAGGACGCCGGCCGCCTCCTCGATGAACGCGCGGTGCTCCTCCGGCTTGGCCTCGAGGATCTGGGCGAGCTGGCCCTGCCCGACGATCACGTGCATCTCCCGGCCGATGCCGGAGTCGGAGAGCAGCTCCTGGACGTCCATCAGCCGGCAGGTGTTGCCGTTGATCTCGTACTCGCTGGCGCCGTCGCGGAACATGCGGCGGGTGATCGACACCTCGGTGTACTCGATCGGCAGCGCGCCGTCGGAGTTGTCGATCGTGAGGCTGACCTCGGCACGGCCGAGCGGGGCGCGGCTCGACGTGCCGGCGAAGATGACGTCCTCCATCTTGCCGCCGCGCAAGTCCTTCACGCCCTGGGTGCCCATGACCCAGCGCAGCGCGTCCAGCACGTTGGACTTGCCCGACCCGTTCGGGCCGACGACGCAGGTGATACCCGGTTCGAAGCGCAACGTGGTGGCCGACGCGAAAGACTTGAACCCCTTGAGCGTCAGGCTCTTCAAGTGCACGAGACGCGTACCTCTCAGCCAACCGTGAAGTGCGGTCCAGTCATCGAGAGTACCCGGGAGACCCGCGCAACCGTGGGAGGCGGGCGCGTGGCGGGATGCGCGAAGGCGTGCTAACGGCCCTGTGCGGGGATGGTCATCGCGATGCTGCGGTCGTCGAGCCGCAGCTCCAGTTTGTCGATCTTGCTGCGCTGGATCGAGGTGCTGGCCGGGATCTCCGCGGCGTAGTCGTGGTCGGTGCTCCACCAGCCGGCGACCTCGTGGTAGCCGTCCCCGTCGTAGACGACCATGTAGCACTCCCGGCCAGGTGGCAGGCCGTGCAGCTTGATCTGGATCTCGGTGCCCCACTCGTGGTCGATCAGCCGCGCGTCGGCGGTCGCGCTTCCGTCCGGCGTGCTGCCCGACCAGGTGACGCCGGCCGCCACCGGCGGGACCGCGGGCGGGGCCGGGTCCGGCTGGAGGGCTTGCCAGCCGAGGACGCCCCCCACGGCGAGGACCAGCACGACCGCGGCGGCCGCTGCGACGTGCCAGTACCGCCGGCGCCGCGGCGCCTTCGCCGGCGTGTCGGACCGGTTCTCGACGGCCCGGGGCGGCGCCGGCGGGAGCTCGAGCGCGGCCGGGCCGCGCGGGGTGGGCACCGGCCCGCCGAGCTCCGGCGGGACGTCGTCGGGCAGGCCCGTGCCCGGGCGGAAGAGCTCGGGGTGGAGGACCTCGGGGAGGCTGGTCTCCGGGCGCAGGAGCTGGGTGGACAGCGGCAGGCCGGGCACCGGGGCGGTCGGGTGGGCCTCCTCGAGCGTGGTCGGCGGCAGGCCGTCGGAGAAGTCGTCCAGCGAGATCTGGTTGAGCATGCCGGGCAGCGGGGCGAGCCGGACGAGCTCGGTGCGACAGGTGTCGCAGCCGCCGAGGTGCGCCTCGAACTCGAAGCGCTCCCGCGGGTCGAGCGCGCCGAGCAGGTACGCGCCGAGCGTGACGGTGTTCGAGCAGGTCATGGCTCGGTCACCCCCCGCTCCTCGAGCGCGTCACGCAAGGCGCGCAGCGCGTAGAACGAGCGGGACTTGACCGTGCCGGGCGGGACCCCGAGCGCGGCGGCGGCCTCGGCGATCGTGCGCCGGCGGTAGAACAGCTCGCCGATCACCGCGCGATGGTCCTTCGAGAGCGCCCGCATCGCCTCGGCGACCTGCCAGCCCTGCAGCACGCGGTCGAAGTCGTCGGCGGGCCGGGCCCAGTCCCGCTCCATGATCGGCACCTCGTCGACCCGTGCGCCCTGCCTGCGAAACCCCGAGACCACGAGATTGCGGGCCACCGTGTAGAGCCAGGGACCGGCCGCGTCGGCGGTCAGGTTGTTGGCGTTGCGCCACGCCCGCAGCAAGGTCTCCTGCACGATGTCCTCGGCGTGCTGGTGATCGCCGCCGACCGCGCGAAGGACGTAGCCGAACAGCGGCCGTCGGTAACGGCTGTAGAGCTCGCGGAGGAGTTCGTCCTCCTGGTCCGGGGTGTTCCCCACACCATGGTCATACGCTGATTAGATAGCAGCGGTTCAAATGGGTTTGTCGGGTGATCACTTCGTTACCAACGCTAACGTTCTACGAAGCCCGACAGGTTCCCCTTCGCCTCGGACCACCGGTCCACGACGAGGTCCACCGACCCCGGCGGCCGGCCCGATCTGAGCAACACGACCAGCCGTTCGCAGCTTTCTCGCGCACCCTCCGCAACCACCTCCACCCGACCGTCGTTGAGGTTGCGTGCGTAGCCGCGCAGGCCGAGCTCGGACGCCCGCGCCCGGGTCCACCACCGAAATCCGACGCCCTGCACACGGCCATGCACCCAAGCGGTTACACGGACGGGCTGGTCATCTACAGTGTCCACGGTCGGTGATCACCTCGATCCGGGCTGTGCACGGTCGGTGACGGTGATACGTTACGCCGCCGTAATACTCCGTCTGGAGCAACGGCGGGCGAGCCGAGGAGGTTGGACCCTTCATGTCGGAGCCGGGCGACGAGCTGACTCCCTTACCGGACGACCCGCAGGACAGGCCGAAGCTCTCCCGTTCGCCGTACATCGCACTGGGGGTGGCGGCGCTCGTGGTCTCGACGGTGTTCGCCACCGTCGCGGCACTGGCCACCACCCGCGAGGAGCAGGCGGCGCCGGCGCCGAGCAGCGAGGACACGGTCGAGACCTCCACGGCGGAGACGTATACCACCGACCCGAACACCACGTCCGCACCGTCGAGGTCCACGACCAGCAAGCCGCGGAGCTCGACGACCACGACGACGTCCGAGGACGGCGAGACCACCACCGACGAGACGACCACCGACGAGACGACCACGCCGGGGCGCCCGACCAACACGCGGCCGCCGACCACGACCACGCCGCCGAACCAGGCACCGCTCGCCGAGTTCAACGTCGACTGCTCCAACCTCGCGTGCGACTTCGACGGCGGCCCGTCGAGCGACCCGGACGGCAACATCACGACCTACAGCTGGAGCTTCGGCGCCAACGGGATCACCGCGTCCCACACCTTCGAATCGGCGGGCACCTTCGACATCACACTCACAGTGACCGACAACCGCGGCAAGAAGACCAACAAGACGAAGCCGGTCACCGTGACTACACCGACTACTACCTCGGGTAACTAGACCGGCCTTCATAAGATCACCCGATGGTGGTACGTTGCCGAACCGTGACATCGGCACACAGACGTAGACCTGTGCTTCCCGCACTCGCCGCTGCGCTGGTCGGAGCCGTCACGGCCGGTGCCGCAACGCTGATGTCCAACTTCGACGGGCCGGAGATTTCGGACCAGGCCGCGGTCGCCCTTTCCGCTGCGGACGCGGACAACTCCGACGGCGGCCTGTCCCGCCCCGGCGACCAGATGGACTCGGACCGGTCGCAGTCCGACGACCAGGACTCGGACGACGGCGACGACTCCAGCTCCGAGCCGTCCGCGTCCGGCGACGACACCGACCCGCCGAGCTCGTCCGAGTCGTCCGAGCCGACGTCCTCGGATACGTCGGCGCCGACCACGTCGGGTCCACCGCAGGAGCGGATCGAGGACCAGGTCGTCGACATCGCGAACGCCGAGCGCGCCGATGCCGGATGCAAACCGCTGCTCGTGGACCAGAAGCTGGCCCAGGCGGCGCAGGAGCACAGCAGCGATATGGCGGATCGCGACTACTTCGATCACACCACGCCGGAAGGCCTGACTTTCGCCGAGCGAATCGTCAACTCCGGCTACCCCACCCCCGGCGCGGAGAACATCGCCCGCGGCCAGCAGAACGCCGAGCAGGTCATGAAGAGCTGGATGGAGTCCGACGGGCACCGGGCGAACATCCTGAACTGCGACCTCACGTCCATCGGCGTCGGCCTGGACGAGGACGGCATGTACTGGACCCAGGACTTCGGCTACTGAGCCGAACGCAGCTGCGCGGCCCTGAACCGCGGCCCTGAACCACCGCCAGCTCCCCTGCCGCTCGACGTCATTCGACTCGGCGAACACTCGCAGTGACAGCGCGCGTTGAATCCATGACCCTATTGATAAGCCGCCCTCTACAGTAACGTGGGATATCCGAACGAATTTCATCCGGATAAGGCGGCGATGAAAGAGCTCGACCAACCCCGGCCCAGACCCCGCCGGACCCGAGCGGACGCACTCCGAAACCGGAAGGCGATTCTGCGAGCTGCTGCTGGCCTCATCATCGAGGAGGGCCCGACAGCGCCGATGGAGCGGATCGCGCGTCGGGCGAACGTCGGGATCGCGACGCTCTACCGCCATTTTCCCGACCGATTGGTCTTACTTCGCGAGGTCGCACTGAACACGCTGCGTCAGTCCGCCGCGGAGGCCCGGGCCGCGCTCATCGAGGAGCCGGACGCGTTCACCGCGCTGGCGCGGTACATGCACGACTCGATCGACCTGCGGGTCGGTGCGGTGATGCCCATGCTCGTCGACCGCCTGGAGATGGACGAGGAGCTGACGGAGGCGCGCCGCCTGGCCCAGGAGGCACACAACGCGCTCGCGTCGGCCGCCCACGAGGAGGGCTCGCTGCGCCCGGACGTGACGGCCGGCGACATCAGCCTGCTGATCATCCGGTTCACCGCGCCCCTGCAGGCCACGAGCTCGTCGGAGGACGACAACCTGCTGAACCACCGCCACCTCGAGCTCATGCTGGACGGCCTGCTCCGGTTCCTGTCGCACGAGAACCTGCCCGGCCCGGCGATCTCGTTCGAGGACCTGATCAACATGGGCCCCGCGCCCATCCGCGCGAACATGCTCCGGGCAAGGCAACACGACCGCTGACGACAGGCGAGCGGAACCGTCCACAGGCGACTCACCGGGAGTCATCCACAGGCCGCGGCGCACGACGCGGGGACTGTCGGTCGGCGCGACTAGGCGAACTCCCATTTGTAGACGTACCGTCGGTCTATGGGCACCGGTAGGGATGTTAGCGCAGGTCAGGAGGCTGGTGGCGCTCCTGTGTTCGATTCGTATGGGCGGTTGTCGAAGGCGCCGGACACGGGTGAGTTCGAGAAGATCGAGACGCAGTGGGCGGACAACCGGAAGGTGATCAAGCGCCTGGACGGTGTGCTGGGTGAAGAGCTTGAGGACGGCTTGTCGGCGTGGCGGAAGGGGGTCCGCCGGCCCGGTTGGGAGAAGCTGTTGGAGCGGGTCCGGTCGGGTGTGTCGAACGGGATCGTGGTGTGGCACACCGACCGTCTGCTGCGTCAGCCGCGTGATCTGGAGACGCTGATCGATCTGGCGGACAAGGGCTTCGTGGTGGCCAGTGCCCACGGTTCACGCGACTTGTCGGACCCTGATGACCGGTTCATTCTGCGGGTCGAGGTGGCGCACGCGGCGCGGTCCTCGGACGACACGTCACGGCGGATCAAACGCCGGTTCGCCACCTACCGGGAGCACGGTGTGGGCCACATCGGCGGCCCGCGCCGGTTCGGGTGGCCGGGCCGGGACCTGACGTGGACGCCTGGACCGGACGAGACCGAGGAGGACCGGCCGATGGTGCCGGACGCTCTGGTGGAGCGGGAGCGGCGCGCGCTGCGGGACGAGGACTGTTTCAAGATCGGTGTTTCTGGCCCGACACGCCGGGCTGAGGTCCGGCGGGATGGGCACTGAGAGTGATGACATCGGACCTTGTGAGTCCACGTAAGAGTGACAAGTCCGGGCGGCAGCT
>NZ_JBOHGB010000227.1:0-7310 GCF_050699935.1 Actinophytocola sp. | reverse complement strand
GCGGTCGCGTCCGCGCGGCTGCGCTCGCCGCTCGCGCTCGCGGTCCGCCTGCACCGCGGCGCGCTGACCGGCTGGCTGGTCGGTGTCGCGCTGGGCGGCCTGGTGCTGGGCAGCATCGCCTCGCAGATCGGCGACCTCATCGACACGCCGGAGGCACGCGAGATGATCATGCGGCTGGGCGGCGAGCGGGGGCTCACCGACGCGTTCCTGTCCGCGGAGATGTCGATCCTCGGCCTGATCGTGTCCGCGTACGGCATCTCGGCGGTGCTGCGGCTGCGGTCGGAGGAGACCGTCGGTCGGCTCGAGCCGATCCTGGCCACCCGGATCAGCCGGCTGCGCTGGGCGATGTCGCACGTGACGGTCGCGCTGGCGGGCACGGCGGCGCTGCTGGCGACGGTCGGCCTGTGCGCGGGCCTCGCCCACGGCGCGGCGAGCGGCGACCTGGGCGAGGTCGGCCGGGTGCTCGTGGCGGCGCTGGCGCAGCTGCCGGCGGTGTGGGTGCTGACCGGCATCACGGTGGCGGTGTTCGGCCTGGCGCCGGGGCTGATCATGGTCGGCTGGAGCGCGCTGATGGTGTTCCTGGTGCTCGGTCAGCTCGGCTCGGTGCTGAACCTGCCGGAGTGGCTGACGGACCTGTCGCCGTTCACCCACTCGCCCAAGCTGCCCGGCGGCGAGCTGTCCGCGACCCCGCTGATCATGCTCACCGCGATCGCGGCGGTCCTGCTGGTGATCGGCCTGTCGGCGTTCCGGCGCCGCGACGTCGGCTGAGGTTCCCGCCACGCGACGACGCCTCCCCGGCGGGCCGCCATCTGGCAACTGGGGAAGTCGTCCTGTGCCGGTGCAAACGTCACTCGTTCGGGTTTGTCCCCTCTTCTCAAGGGTGTGCGCACACAGCTGAGCACGAGAGGACATCCCTGTATGAAGAAGCGCTACATCGCGTCACTCGCCACGTTGGGACTGGTGGCGGCCGGTGCCGCCATACCCGTTCTGACCGCATCCGCGCAGGAGGACACCGCCGGCGCCGAAGCCAGCGCCGGCGCGACCCACGACCAGTTCATCGTCACCTTCGACAGCACGGCCACGTCACACCGGCTTTCCGTGCAAGGAGCCAGCCAGCTGCGTGAGTTAGCCACCGGCGGCGTGGTCGTGCGGGCCCCGCAGCGGCTCGACCAGGCCGGCGCGCAGCGGTTCATGCGGACCCTGGCCCAGCAGCCGGGCGTCGCCGCCGTCGAGCCGGACCTGGTACTCACCAAGCAGTCCACGCCGAACGACCCGCGCTTCGGCGAGCAGTGGGACCTGTTCGAGCCGACCGGTGGCATGAACGCCCCGGACGCGTGGGACACCGCGGACGGCGCGGGCGTGACGGTCGCCGTGATCGACACCGGGATCACGCCGCACAGCGACCTCGACGCCAACGTGCTGCCGGGATACGACTTCATCAGCGACGCCACCAACGCGCGCGACGGCGACGGGCGCGACGCCGACGCCAACGACGAGGGCGACTGGATCGAGGCCGGGCAGTGCGGCAGCCCGGAGCCGGCCGACTCGAGCTGGCACGGCTCGCACGTGGCCGGCACCATCGCCGCGGCGACCGACAACGCCGACGGGATCGCCGGTGTGGCCCGCGGCGCCAAGATCCTTCCCGTGCGCGTGCTCGGCACGTGCGGTGGCTCCACGTCCGACATCGCGGACGCGATCACCTGGGCCTCCGGCGGCAAGGTGCGCACGATCCCGGACAACCCCAACCCGGCGCAGGTGATCAACCTGAGCCTCGGCGGGGCCAGCCCGAACTGCGGCGGCACGTTCCAGAAGGCGATCAGGGGCGCGGTGTCCCGCGGCACCACGGTCGTCGTCGCGGCCGGCAACTCCAACGCCGACGTCTCCGGCTTCACCCCGGCCAACTGCAGGAATGTGGTCTCGGTCGCCGCGAACGACCGCGCCGGCAACCGCACGTTCTACTCCAACTTCGGCGAGAAGATCGACGTCACCGCGCCGGGCGGCGAGGTGCGCCGGGAGACCGACCCGCCGGGTTCGCGGACCACGCCGGAGGACGGCATCCTCTCCACGCTGAACAGCGGCGCCACGACGCAGGACGGCGAGACCTACGACACCTACATGGGCACCAGCATGGCCGCGCCGCACGTGGCCGGTCTGGTGGCGCTCATGCTGGGTGAGCGCGCGCTCGCCCCGGACGAGGTCGAGGCCGCCCTCAAGGAGAACGCCCGGGCCCTGCCGGGCGAGTGCACGGGCGGCTGCGGCGCCGGGATCGTCGACGCCGCCGCGACGGTCGCCACCCCGTAACGGACGAACGCACCCGAACGGCACCCGGCCGGGCCACCCCGGCCGGGTGCCGTTCCCGCGTTCCCGACCGGACTCCCACCGGCCCGCGAGCGGCGCGTGCGACCGTCGGTCCCCGCCACGGAATGCACGGGCCGGTCCCGTGGTTGTGGCTCAGCGGGCCGGTAGGACACCGGTCGGACACCGGTATGACGACGTGGGGACGGTGATCGCGGGTGGCCGACGTGGAGGGGTCCACCCGGTTACCCCACGAGGTGTGGGTCCTCGTCGCCGCCAACTTCGTGATCGCGGCGGGCTTCGGGCTCGTCGCGCCCGCGCTGCCGACCTTCGCACGCAGCTTCAACGTCAGCGTGACCGCCGCGTCCATCGTGATCAGCGCCTTCGCCGTCGCCCGGCTCGTGTTCGCCCCGGCCAGCGGGCGGCTGGTCACCGCGCTCGGCGAGCGCCGCGTCTACCTCACCGGCATCTCGATCGTCGCGGTCACCACCGGCGCGTGCGCCTTCGCCGCCGACTACTGGCAGCTGCTGATCTTCCGCTCGGTGGGCGGCATCGGCTCCACCATGTTCACCGTCTCCGCGGTCGCGCTCCTAATCCGGGTCACGCCGCCGCCGATGCGGGGCCGCGCGTCGGGCCTGTGGGGCACCGGCTTCCTCCTCGGCAACGTCACCGGCCCGCTGCTGGGCGGCGGCCTGCTGACGATCTCCCTGCGCGCGCCGTTCCTGGTGTACGCCGGCATGCTGTTCATCGCGGTCGCCATCGTGTGGTGGTTCCTGCGCCACTCGACGCTCGCCGCCCCGGTCACCGACGACGACGCACCCACGTTCTCGCTGCGCACGGCGCTGCGGCACCGCGCCTACACCGCCGCCCTGGCCTCCAGCTTCGCCAACGGCTGGGCCGTGTTCGGCGTGCGCGTGTCGCTCGTGCCGCTGTTCGTCGAGGAGGTCCTGCACCGCGACGGCGCGTTCGCCGGCACCGCGCTCGCCGTGTTCGCCGCCGGCAACGTCGTGATGCTGCTGGCGTCCGGCAAGCTCGCGGACACCATCGGCCGCAAGCCCATGATCGTACTCGGCCTGCTGGTCGCCGGCGGCGGCACGATCTGGGTCGGCTTCACCGAGTCGGTCCCGCTGTTCCTCGCCGCGACCGTCGTGTCCGGCCTCGGCTCCGGCATGCTCACCCCGCCGCAGCAGGCCGTCGTGGCCGACGTCGTGGGCCAGAAGGCCCGCGGCGGCCCGGTGCTCGCCGCGTTCCAGATGTCGGCCGACATCGGCGCGGTCATCGGCCCGGTCGCCGCCGGCCTGCTCGCCGACGGGGTGTCCTACACCGCCGCGTTCGCGGTGACCGGCGTGCTGGCACTGGTCGCGGCGATCGTCTGGCTGCCCGCGCCGGAGACGCTGCCGAGCCGCGCCACCGAGACGGCCCACCCGACCCCCGACGAGGCGCTGGCGAGCGAGGTCAGTCCAGGGGTCAGTCCAGCGGCGTCGCCGCGGCCAGCACCAGGAAGTCCACCACGAAGCAGGTGGGCTGGTCCTCGGCGTCCCGCCCGACCCACACCGGGTAGGAGCCATCGCCCCAGCCGGACTCGACCGTGATCAGGTTGGCTCCCGAGGGCTCGGTCAGCTCGTGCGCCCGGCCGGACATCTCCTCGTAGGCGTCCTCGATCGTGTCCTCGAACGCCGCCGCCACCGCCGCGTCGACCAGCGCCACCCGCCCGGCGTCCACGCCGACGCCGAAGAACTCGCCGTCGCCGAGCAGCAACGGGTGCTCGCCCTCGCGCCACGCGTTGTTCCACGACGCCGTCGGCCGGTCGGACACCCACAGCGCGCACGCGGCGACCCGGGTGTGGTCGGGCGCGTCCGCGAACCGGACCACCGACAGCTGCAGCGGGTACTCGCCGGGCGCCACCGTGTCCACGAACGGCGCCACCTCGTGCAGCCACGGGTCCGGGTCGCCGACGAGCAGCCGGCCGCTCGGCATCCGCAGCCGCCCGCCCGCGGACAGCTCCACCGTCACGACGGCGCCGTCGTCGAGCTCGAAGCGGGCGTCCTTCTCGAACGTCTCGTCGAGCTGTCGCGGCCGAAGCGGCATCGGCGGCCGCCAGGGCGGCTCGGCGGGTGCCTCCGCGTCCTCGGGCGCCGGGTCGGGCCGGGTGACCGCGTCGTGCAGCCCGGTCACCATGCCCCACCGGCCGAAGTCCGGCACCGGGTGGATGGTCGGCACCTCCAGGCCCGACCCGGTCCAGTCGCCGGTGGAGACGCTGCGCGTGCCGTCCGGCTCGTAGGTCGCCCGCCAGTACGGCGTGCGCCACTCCGGCTCGCCGGCGCGGAACTCGGCGCTGTCCGGCTCGTAGGCCCACTGCTGGGCGGCGAGCAGCACCAGCCGCTCGTCCGGCCAGCGGCGGAAGGTGAGCCTGCGGTCGCGGCGGCCCCGCTCGTCGAAGAACCACACGGTGGCGTGGTGGGCCGCCCAGCTGATCTCGACCAGCACCAGCGGGCGCTCGTCGGTGAGCACAACGGCGTACTGCTCACCGGCCTCGTCCCGCTCACGCGCCGTCGCCTCGGGCAGCGGGCCCACGATCGAGCCGGTCGCGGGGTCCCAGCCCTCGCAGTAGACGATCTCTACGGTCACGGACGCATCCTGGCAGGCGCCGGCGGCCCGCGGCCCCCGGTTCGCGTAGGTTCGCGGACATGGCGACGATGGTGACGTTCCACGCCCACCCGGACGACGAGTGCATCGTCTGCGGTGGGGTGATGCGCAAGGCGCACGATCAGGGCCATCGCGTGGTGCTGGTGGTGGCGACGCGCGGTGAGCTGGGCGAGGTGCCGGACGGCTTCCTCGGCGACGACGAGGAGCTGTGGCAGCGCCGGGTGAAGGAGACCCACGAGGCGGCCGCCATCCTGGGCGCGGGGCGCGTGGAGTTCCTGGGCTACACCGACTCGGGGATGATGGGCGAGCCGACCAACGCCGCGCCGGGCTCGTTCTGGACCGCGGACGTCGAGCAGGCGGCCGGGCGGCTCGCGGCGATCCTCCGCGAGGAGAACGCCGACGTGCTGACGGTGTACGACGACCACGGCAACTACGGGCATCCCGACCACATCCAGGTGCACCGGGTCGGCATGCGGGCGGCCGAGCTGGCCGGCACGCCGCGGGTCTACGAGGCGACGATGAACCGGGACCAGATCATGCGCGGCCGCGCGGAGTACGCCGACCCGGACCCCCAGCCGGACGTCGACGCGCCGGAGGTCGGTGAGGACTTCGGCACTCCGGAGGCGTTGCTCACGACGGCCGTGGACGTGTCGGCGTACGTGACGTACAAGCGGCAGGCGATGCGCGCGCACGCGAGCCAGATCGCCGACGAGTCCTTCTTCCTCGCCATGCCGGACGAGATGTTCGCGCGGGCGTTCGGCACGGAGTGGTTCGTCCGGGTCGGCGCCCCGCCCGGCATCGCCGAGTCCGACCTGTTCGACTGATGCTCTTCGACGAGGTCCTCTCGGCCGGCCCGGTGCGCGAGCTGGTGGCGGACCCGGCGTGGCTGCAGGCGATGCTCGACGCCGAGGCCGCACTCGCCCGGGCGCAGGCCGACGTGGGCCTCGTGCCCGCGCGGGCCGCCGAGGAGATCGCGGCGGCGTGCGTGGCGTCGCGCTACGACCTCGCCGAGCTGGCCAGGGCCGCCGCCGGCTCGGGAAACCCCGCCGCACCGCTGGCCCGCGCGCTCACCGCGGAGGTCGGCGGCGATGCCGCCCGGTTCGTCCACATGGGAGCGACGAGCCAGGACATCGTGGACACCGCCTCGATGCTGGTCGCGCGCGGCGCGGTCGAGTCGGTGCTGGCGGACGTGCACGCGTGCCGCGACACGCTGGCCACGGTGGCCGTCACGCACCGGCAGACCGTCCAGGTGGGACGGACGTTGCTGCAGCAGGCCCTGCCGACGACGTTCGGGTTCGTCGCCGCCGGGTGGCTCGTCGCGCTATCGGCCGCCGGCTCCGCCCTGGGCTCGGTGCCGCTGCCGGCGCAGCTGGGTGGCGCGGTGGGCACGCTGGCCTCGCTGGGCACCGACGGCCCGGCCGTGGCGTCGGCGTTCGCCCGCCGGCTCGGCCTGTCCGATGTGGATCTCCCGTGGCACACGGATCGTGGCGCGGTCGCGGAGCTGGCCGGGGCGCTCGGCCGGGTGTGCGGGAGCGTGGCGAAGATCGCCGGGGACGTGGTGCTGCTGGCGCAGACCGAGGTCGGCGAGGTGAGCGAGGCCGCCGGAGCCGGAGTCGGCGGATCGTCGACCATGCCGCACAAGCGCAACCCGGTGGCGGCCGTTTCCGCGCGCGCGGCGGCGGCGCAGGCACCCGGCCTGGTGTCGACGCTGCTGGCGGCCATGGCGCAGGAGCTCCAGCGGGCGGCCGGCGCGTGGCATGCCGAGTGGCGACCGCTGCGCGAGCTGCTGCGTTGTACGGGATCGGCCGTGTGGTGGCTGCGGGAGAGCCTGTCCCGGCTGCGGCCGGACCCGGAGCGCATGCGGTCCAATATGGACCTCACCGGCGGCGCGCTGCTGGCCGAGCGGGTGACCACGGCGCTGGCGCCCACGGTCGGCCGGCTGGCCGCGCACGACGCGGTCGCCGAGTGCGTGCGGGCCGGCGGCGACCTGGCCTCGGCGCTCGCCGCGCACCCGACACTCGGCCTGGACCGGGCGAAGGCGGTGGAGCTGCTGGACCCGGCGGGCTATCTCGGCGCTGCGGACGAGTTCGTGTCCCGCGCGCTGGCGGCGTACGAACGGAGAAGAGAACACCTATGACCGTGGAGCTGCATCACGAGGCGGCGGGTCCCGAGGACGGCCCAGTGGTCGTGCTGGGCGGCGCGCTCGGGACCGACCTGCGGATGTGGGAGCCGGAGGTGGAGCCGTTGACGGCGGCGGGCTTCCGGGTGGTGCGATACGACCAGCGCGGGCACGGCCGCTCGCCCGCACCGGACGGGCCGTACACGCTCGACGAGCTGGGCGAGGACCTGGTGGCGCTGCTGGACTCGCT
>NZ_JBOHGB010000226.1:0-7851 GCF_050699935.1 Actinophytocola sp. | reverse complement strand
GCCCGGGTGGTCCCGGCCCCTTCGGTCCGGTCGGGCCCGCCGGCCCGTTCGGTCCGGGCGGTCCGCGTGGCTCCGGTGGTGTGCCAGGGCCCGGCGGTCCGCGTGGCTTCGGTCCGGGTGGGTCCGGCTTCGGCCCCGGCGGTTCCGGCGGGGCAGGGCAGGGCGGCCCGGGTGGTTCGGGCAGCGGCGCGGGTGCGCGCGGGGCGGCCGGCGTCGGTCCGGGTGGCCCGGGCGCCGGCGGTGCGGCTGCCGAGGGTGCGGCCGCGCGTGGTGGTGGCGCCGGTGCCGGCCGTGGTGCGGCCGCGCCGATGGGCATGGGTGGCGGCCGCGGGCAGGGCAGCGAGGACGAGGAGCACCAGCGGCCGACCTACCTGGTCGAGCCGGATCCGCACGAGACGTTCGGCAGCGACGAGATCACCGCGCCGCCCGTGATCGGCGAGTAGGCACGTGGTCCTGCCCCGTCCCCTCACCGTCGACGCCGAGGCCCTGGTTCGGCTCGTGCGGCTGGAGAACCTGGGAGAACCGCACATCACGCTCAAGCCGCCCGGCGTCTGGCGCCCGCGGGCGGAGGAGCAACAGGTCGAGGCCGAGACCCGGTCGGAGTTCCTGCGGCATGGCCTGCTCGACCGGCGCGGCCGGGTCGACGTGGAGCTGTCCGCGTCGCTGGCCGTGCTGTGCCGTGCGGGTGTGGAGTTCTACGGCTGGATCAACGAGGGCGACCGGACCCGCGCGGTGCTCGCCGCCGCCATCGGCCGGGAGGCGGTTCTCGCCATCCGCGACGGCGACGAGATCACGATGAACCAGATCCGGCCGGAGTCGCTGCCCGAGGTACTGGTCGCGCAGACCCCGGAGGTGCCACCGGCTCGCGGCGAGGCGCACAACATCCTGCGCTCGGAGGTGCTCGCGGCCGTCGGCGGACGGCATCGCACGGAGGCCGGCGTCGGGAGCCGCCCGGCCCCGCCGGACGTGCGGGCCGTCCAGCAGATCGCCGCGCAGCCGACGAAGGGCGGCGGCGAGCTGTACGTGGCGGTCCGCGACCGGATGTCCCGCCGCCGGCCCGTCCGCTACCCGCTCCGCTACGCCGACACCGTGATCGGCCGCTGGCTGAACCACATGACCGACGCCGGCCACGGCGAGCACCGGGTGCTGGTGGCGCCTGCGTCACGCACTGACCTGGTGCGGCGCCTGCAGGAGATGCACCGCGCACTCATCGGCTGAGTCGGCTGAGTCAGCCGCCCGCCGTCGTACGCAGCCGCCGCAGTGCCCGGTGCTGGGCGAGCCGGACCCCGCCGGGCGACATGCCGACGGCCTCGGCGGTCTCCTCGGTGGACAATCCGACGACCGTGCGCAGGATGACGATGTCGCGCTGGATGGCGGGCAGCGAGTCCAGCGGCGCCCCCGCCCGGTCCCCGGCGTCCCGCGACAGCGTCTCCACGACGATCTCGTGGAGGAACGCGAGGAACGGCCGCCCGTCGTCGGGGTAGCCCGGCAGGGAGCTCAGCACCGCCAGGCAGATCTCGCGCGCGACGTCGTCGGCCGCGGCGAAGGACCCGTCGACGCTCCCCAAGCGGGCTCGGCAGTATCTGACGACGATGGGACGGATCGCGGTGAGCAGCCGCTCGATGGCCCGGGGCTCGGCCTCGAGCGCGGCGGGCAGGTCGTCTCGCAGAATGTCGCGGTATGTCATCGTCTCCGGCTGGGCCCCACGCCCCGAGAGGTCGCCGGAAACCGAGGCTACCTCAGCCCCGACGCCGCCCGTAGGCGCAACGCCGCCCGTCCGCGGCCGGGCGTTCCCGTACCGTGGGCGCGTGGACGGCGTGGGCTTCGTGGACTCCGTGGTCATCGTCGGGTTGGTGCTGGTCGTCGTGGGACTCGTGGTGCTCGTCCTCGCCGTCCGGGAGGTGCGCCGGCTCCGCGCGGACGTGGTGGCGCTCGAGGAGCGGGCCGGTGAGTTGGCCGGCGAGCTCGGCGCGCTGCCGCCCGAGCTCTCGCGGAGCTTCGGGACCGGAGCCAGGCACCTGATCTCCGTCGAGATCCTCAACCTGTTCGAGTTGGCGCACAAGGAAAGCGTGCTCACCCGGCCGTTCACCGCGCTCACCCCGCGGCTGTTGCGTGACGTGGTGCACCGGCGGATCGTCGGCCGGGTCCGGCAGAGCCTTGACGAGCAGGGGGTCCGCGCCGACGTGAGGCTGCACCGTGCTCGCTGAGCTGACCGCCGGTGTGCTGCTGGCCGCCGGACTCGTCCTGACAGCCGGTTCCGCCGCGCTGCTGGTCGGGACGCGGCGGACGCGCAGGGCGGTGCGGTCGGCCGGCTGGCTGCTCACCCGCGCGTCCCTGGCGGTCGCCGAGGCACGGCGGGCAAGCGTCGTCGACGGGCTCAATTCAAAACACTCCGGATAGGAGCCTGATGATGGTCATGGAGACCGGTTTTGAATTGAGCCCGGTCCGGGGGTTCACAGCTTGTCGATCACCTGCTGGGCATTGTCGCTCGGGATGGCGAACCCGATCCCGACGCTGCCGGCTGACCCGTCCGGGCCCGATACGGGGGAGTAGATCGCCGAGTTGATGCCGATCACCTCGCCGGCGGAGTTGAACAGCGGGCCGCCGGAGTTGCCCTGGTTGATCGACGCGTCGGTCTGGATGGCCTGGTAGGTCACGGTGGAGCCGGCGCCGGAACGCAGGTACGGGCTCGGGCCGCGCCGCTGCTCGCCCGCCACGGTCACGTCGCGGTCGAGCGCGCTGACGATGCCCGTGGTGACGGTGCCCCGCAGCCCGGCCGGCGAGCCGATGGCGATGACCTCGTCGCCGACGCGCACCGCGGCGGAGTCGCCGAACTTCGCCGGGGTGAGGCCGGAGACGCCCTCGGCCTGGATCACCGCGAGGTCGCTCGACGGGTCCGTGCCGACGACCGACGCCGGGACCGCGCGGCCGTCGGCCAGTGTCACGGTCAGCTCGTCGGCGCCGGAGACCACGTGGTTGTTCGTGAGGATCCGGCCGTCCGCGCCGATGATCACGCCGGAGCCGATGCCCTCGGCGTTCGCGGTCCGCATGGTCACCTGGACCACGCTGTCCCGCACCTTCGCCACGACCGCGCTGACGTCGACCGCCCCGGAACCGGCCGGGTCGGACGTCGTTGCGGCCGGCGCGGTCGCGGACGGGGTGGCGCCGTCGTCGCCGGAGACCAGCGCGCCGACCGTGCCGCCGATCCCGCCCGTCGCGAGCGTGGCGGCGACGACCAGGGCCACGGCGCCGCGGCGGGAGCGACTCGGCTGCCTGGGTGGCTCGGGAGGAGGTTCGGGGGACGGGTGGCCCGGGGTCGGACGGGTCCACGGCGGCACCGGAGGTTGTCTGGGTGGCAGATAGGTCTCGGTCATGCCGCCACGGTGCGGCCGCTGCCTGGGAAGAGGCTGTGAGGACCCGGAGGGATAGCCAAGAACCTGTTGACGGTTACTTCGGTAAGTTGTAGCTTACGGTTCGTGTCAACTTACCAAACGGCGCTCGGTGCGCTCGGCGATCCGACCCGCCGGGCGATCTTCGAGCTGCTGGCGACCCGACCGCGGGCCGTCGGTGAGTTGGCGAACGAGCTGCCGGTGAGTCGCCCGGCCGTGTCGCAGCACCTCAAGGTGCTCAAGGGGGCCGGGCTCGTCACCGACCACGCCGAGGGCACCCGGCGGCTTTACCGCGTCGACCGGCGCGGTGTCGGGGCGCTGCGCGAGTACCTGGACCAGTTGTGGGACAACGCGTTGGCCGCGTTCGCCGCGGCCGCCGAGGAGGAGGAGAAGCCATGACCACCCGCGCGAAGGACATCGCCGTCGACAAGACCGTCACCGTTCGCGCCGGCCGCGAGCGCGCGTTCACCGTGTTCACCGAGCGGTTCCACAGCTGGTGGCCGGGCCACCACATCGGCGGGGCCGAGCTCGCCGACGTGATCATCGAGCCGCGCGAGGGCGGCCGCTGGTACGAGCACGGTGTGGACGGCTCGGAGTGCGACTGGGGCCGGGTGCTCGCCTGGGAGCCGCCGGCACGGCTCGTGCTGTCCTGGCACCTGCGGGCCGACTTCAGCTACGAGCCGGACCCCGCCAAGGCGAGCGAGATCGAGGTCCGCTTCGTCGCCGAGGCGCCCGACCGGACCAGGGTCGAGTTCTCCCACCACCACATCGAGCGCCACGATGACCCGGACGGCGTGGTCGAGGGCGTCGACTCGCCGGGTGGCTGGACGAGCATCCTGGCGGCCTATGCGGAACTGGTGGCCTGACCCATAGGGTCGGGGGGTGACCAACGAGAGCTCATTCCTCCGTCTCCAGGCTCGGACCCAGCGGTTCACCCTCGGCACGCCACGCGGGTTCCAGGTGTCACCGGACGGCTCCCGCGTCCTGTTCCTCCGCTCGGAGTCCGGTGAGGACCGCCGGCACATCCTGTGGCGGCTGGACCTCGCCACCGGCACCGAGACCCGGCTCGCCGACCCCGGCGAACTCGTCGGTGGCGGCGCCGAGGACCTGCCACCCGAGGAGCGCGCGCGCCGCGAGCGCAGCCGCGAGCAGGGCGGCGGCGTGGTCGGCAACGCCACCGACGCCGACGTGCGGATCGCCGCGTTCGCCCTGTCCGGCAAGCTCTTCGTGGCCGACGCGGTCACCGGCGAGACCCGCGAGCTGGACACCGCGCCCGGCGTGATCGACCCCCGACCCGACCCGACCGGCACGCACATCGCCTACCTCTCCGGCGACGCGCTGCGGGTTGTCAGTGTCAATGGCCCTGTGAATGGCGCTGTGGATGGCGCTGTGGATGGCGCTGTGGACGGCGCTGTGGACGGCGGCGGCGACCGCGCACTCGCCGAGCCGGCCGGTCCGGACCGGGCCTGCGGGGTGGCCGAGTTCATCGCCGCGGAGGAGATGGGTCGCTCGCGCGGGTACTGGTGGTCGCCGGACGGCAGCCGGCTGCTGGTGGCGTTCACCGACAAGAGCGCCGTGCGGCACTGGCACATCGCCGACCCGGCGAACCCCGAGGCGGCGCCGAACGTCGTGGCCTACCCGGCGGCCGGCACCGACAACGTCGAGGTCCGGCTGGCCGTGGTGAGCGTCGCCCGGGAGGGGATCTCCCGTGTGGAGGTCGACTGGCACGGCGGCGACCTGCCGTACCTGGTCACCGCGCACTGGAGCGCGGGCGGCCCGCCGCTGATCGCGTTGCAGTCGCGGGATCAGAAGCGGATGGAGATCCGCTCGGTCGACCCGGACACCGGCGCCACCTCGCTGCTCGCCACCGAGACCGACGACACCTGGGTCGAGATCGCCCCGGGAGTGCCGGCGTGGACACCCGACGGCCGCCTCGTGCGGATCGGGGTGAGCCAGGACGGCTACCGGCTCATCGTCGACGACAAGGAGGTCACCCCGCCCACGATGCAGGTGCGCGCGGTCCTCGGCGTCGGCACAGGCGTCGGCACCGGCACCGGCACCAGCACCGGCACCGGCACCGGCACCGACATCCTGTTCACCGCCACCGAGGACGACCCCACGCAGGTGCACGTGTACCGGTACGACGACGCCGGCATCACCCGGATGTCCACTTCGGACGGAGTGCACGGCGCGGCGCGCGGCGGTGACGTGACGGTGCTGACGTCGTGGTCGCTGGACCGCTCCGGCCCGGCGATCTCGGTGCTGCGCGGGGACGAGCGGGTCGGCGAGGTCGCCTCGCACGCGGTGGACCCGGGGGTCGAGCCGAACGTGCGGCTGCTGACCCTCGGCGAGCGGGAGCTGCGCGCCGCGCTCGTGTTACCGACCGGGCACGAGCCGGGCAGCGGGAAGCTGCCGGTGCTGCTCGACCCGTACGGCGGCCCGCACGCGCAGCGGGTGATGGCCAGCCGCAACGCCTACCTCGGCCCGCAGTGGCTGGCCGACCAGGGTTTCGCCGTGCTGATCGCGGACGGTCGCGGCACGCCCGGGCGGGGGCCGGACTGGGACCGGCAGGTCGCGTTCGACTTCGCGGACGTGACGCTGGCCGACCAGGTGGACGCGTTGCACGCGGCCGTCGAGGAGTACCCGGACCTCGACCTGTCCACTGTGGCCATTCGCGGCTGGTCGTACGGCGGGTACCTGGCCGCGCTGGCGGTGCTGCGCCGGCCGGACGTGTTCCACGCGGCGATCGCGGGCGCGCCGGTGACCGACTGGCGGCTCTACGACACGCACTACACGGAACGCTACCTCGGCCATCCGGACGAGAGGCCCGAGGTGTACGACGCCAACTCGCTGATCGACGACGCGCCGAAGCTGTCCCGGCCGCTGCTGATCATCCACGGCCTCGCCGACGACAACGTCGTGGTGGCCCACTCGGTGCGGCTGTCCGCCGCGCTGGTCGCCGCGGGCCGGGCGCACGCGCTGTTGCCGCTGCCCGGCGTCACGCACATGACCCCGCAGGACGACGAGGTGGCGGAGAACTTCATGCGCATGCAGGTCCAGTGGTTGCGCGAAGCGCTCGGCTTGGAGGTGGCCAAGTGAGCGGGAGCGACGGAGCGTTCGCCGTCTGGACGGAGACACGGTCGCTCCGCAAGCTCCGCTCCGCGGAGAAGAGCGGGCGCGCCAGCGCCGAGCATCGCACGGACGAAGACGGCGAGTAGCGGAGGAGCGGAGCGAACCATGGAACACAGCAACCGGTGGGGCATCACCTTGCCGCTGACCGGCGTACCGCTCGCCGCGCATCGCGAGCTGGTGCGCGAGCTGCCGGACCTCGGCTACACCGACGTGTGGTCGGCGGAGACCGCGGGCACCGACGCGTTCACCCCGCTCGCGCTGACCGCCGAGTGGGGGCCGGGCCTGCGGCTGGGCACGGCCATCGCACCGGTCTACACGCGCGGGCCGGGTCTGCTGGCGATGCAGGCGGCGACGATCGCGGAGCTGGCGCCGGGCCGGTTCGTGCTCGGCGTGGGCACGTCCACGCCGACGATCGTGACGGGCTGGAACGGCCTCGCGTTCGACGAGCCGTTCGCCCGCGCGCGGGACACCGTGCGGTTCCTGCGTGCCGCACTCGTCGGCGACAAGGTCACCGAGACGTACGAGACGTTCGCCGTGTCGAAGTTCCGGCTCGAGCGGCCGCCGACCCCGCCGCCCCCGATCGTGCTCGCGGCGCTGCGGCCGGGCATGCTGCGGCTGGCCGCCCGGGAGGCCGACGGCGCGATCACGAACTGGCTCGCGCCCTCGGACATCCCGACCGTGCGCTCCGCGCTCGGCAAGGAGCCCGAGCTGGTCGCGCGGATCTTCGTCTGCCCGACCGAGGACGCCGACGCGGCGCGGGGTCTGGGCCGGATGCTGATCAGCAGCTATCTCACGGTTCCGGTGTACGCGGCGTTCCACGAGTGGCTCGGCCGTGGCGAGGCGCTGGCGAAGATGCACGAGGCGTGGGCCGCGGGCGACCGGGCGGCGGCGAACGCGGCGATCCCGGACGAGGTCGTGGACGACCTGATCGTGTGGGGGCCGGTGGCGCGCTGCCGCGAGCGGGTGGCCGCGTACGTTGAGTCCGGTTTGGACACTCCGGTCATCTCGGTGCTGCCCACGGGCGCGGATCCGGCCTCGCTGGTCCGGTCGCTGGCGCCGGCCTAGTGCCCGGAAGGGAGCCTTACGGACGCCCAGCGACCTAAAGGGAGCCTTCCTGGCGTCGCGGACCCGATGGTTGCGACTGCCTGGGCGGTCGTATTGTGGGCCCCCGAGTTAGGTTCACCTAAGAAGGGGTCCGATGGGCGCTTCGATCTCCGCCGCCGAGCCGTTGTTGACCGGCGGACCCGCGGGCGCGGCACGGGTGCGTGCCCTGGCCGACGCGGCCACGACCGCGATGGCCGGTGCGGCCGCGACCCGTACCGGGCCGGTC
>NZ_JBOHGB010000225.1:0-8162 GCF_050699935.1 Actinophytocola sp. | reverse complement strand
GTCCTGGCCGGCGCGGGTGCGGCCGACGCGGGCTCGGCCGACGCGGCGCCACGAGCCGGTGCGGGCCGGTCATCGGATCGCCCGGCGTTCTCGGTCCGGCTCGGGCGCTGGTAGGCCGGCCCCTCGGCGGCCGCCAAGGCGGGCGCACCCGACGCCGTCACCCGGCGCTCGATGCGTTCCAGCCGCGCCAGCACGGCCGAGTCGGCGGCGGCGTCGGTCGGCACGGCGCCGGGCAGCAGCATCCGGGCGCACAGCAGCTCCAGCAGCAGCCGTGGCGCGGTCGCGCCACGCATGTCGACCAGGCCGTTGTGCACGATCTCCGCGTACCGGGTGAGCGTGCCCGGCCCGAGCTGCTGTGCCTGGGTCATCATCTTGTCCAGCTCATCGCCCGGCGCGGTGACCAGGCCGCGGGCACCCGCGTCGGGCACCGCGCGCAGCAGCACCAGGTCACGCAGCCGGTCGAGCAGGTCGGAGGCGAAGCGACGCGGATCGTGGCCGGCCTCGACCAGCCGGTCGACCGTGCCGTAGACGGCCGAGGCGTCGTTGGCGGCGAGCCCGTCGACCAGGTCGTCGATCAGCGCCACGTCGGTGACCCCGAGCAGCGCGACCGCCCGCTCGTAGGTGACGCCCTCCGGTCCGGCGCCGGCGAGCAGCTGGTCGAGCAGCGACTGGGTGTCCCGCGCGGAGCCGCCGCCGGCGCGGATGACCAGCGGGTACACCGCGGGCGCGACGGTGGCGCCCTCGGCGGCGACGTTGCGCTCGAGCAGCTCGCGCATCGCGGTCGGCGGGATCAGCCGGAACGGGTAGTGGTGGGTGCGCGAGCGGATCGTCGGCAGGACCTTGTCCGGCTCGGTGGTGGCGAATATGAAGACGAGGTGCTCCGGTGGCTCCTCGACGATCTTGAGCAGGGCGTTGAAGCCCTGCGTGGTGACCATGTGCGCCTCGTCGATGATGAACACCCGGTACCGCGACGAGGCCGGCGAGTAGAACGCGCGGTCGCGCAGCTCCCGGGCGTCGTCGACGCCACCGTGGCTGGCCGCGTCGAGCTCGACGACGTCGACGCTGCCCGGCCCCTCGGGGGCGAGCGCGATGCACGAGTCGCACGTGCCGCACGGGTCCGGCGTCGGGCCCTGCTCGCAGTTCAGCGAGCGGGCCAGGATGCGCGCGCTGGACGTCTTGCCGCAGCCGCGCGGACCGGAGAACAGGTACGCGTGGTTGACCCGCTTGGCGGTCAGCGCGACACGCAGCGGTTCGGTGACGTGTTCCTGGCCGACGACCTCGGCGAAGGTCGCGGGACGGTACTTGCGGTAGAGGGCGAGCGCCACGGCAGGGACCATACCCGCCGGCACCGACGGTCCGGCCACCCCACGGCAGTGGCCGGACGAGATCGCTACAATGATGTCGGACCCCATGCGGCGTTCATCTCGTGAACCTCCCCAGGGCCGGAAGGCAGCAAGGATAAGCGGGCTCTGACGGGTGTGTGGGGTCCCTCTTTTGTTTCGGGGCCCGGGGCGGTTATCCACAATGGATCAGGTTGTCCACAGGACCGGCCGCACCGGCGAAATCGTCGGTGTCCCGACCTAGTCTGGCCTCATGTTGCCTTGGTCCACCGAACTAGCCGGTCGCATCGAGCAGGGAGTCGTGCGCAGCGAACTGCTGCGCGGCAACCCACTCGGCGACCCCCACGACCGTCCTATCCACGTCTACCTGCCGCCCGGCTACGACGAGCAACCCGCGCGCCGGTATCCCGTCGTGTACACGATTCAGGGCTACACCGGGCACGTCGCCACGTGGTTCAACCGCATGCCGTTCCGCCGGCCGTATCCGGAGCTGGCCGACGAGCTGTTCGCCACCACCGACACGCCGCCGGCGATCGTCGTGTACGTCGACGCGTGGACCTCGCTCGGCGGCAGCCAGTTCCTCGACTCCCCCGCGATCGGCCGCTACCACTCGTACCTGTGCGACGAGGTCGTGCCATGGGTCGACGCCCAATACCGCACCCTCGCCGACCGCGACCACCGGGCCATCGCGGGGAAGTCGAGCGGTGGCTACGGCGCCATGGTCACGCCGATGCTGCGCCCGGACCTGTTCGGCGCCCTGGCCACCCACGCGGGCGACGCGCTGTTCGAAGTCTGCTACCAGCCCGGCTTCTGCGAGATAGCCCGCACCCTTCGCGACGAGTACGACGGTTCGTACGACGCCTTCCACGCCGACCGGCGCCGCCGCCTGCACGGCACGAAGGACAGCGACATGGACCTCATCGAGATGTACGGCTACGCGGCCGCGTACTCGGCCAACCCCGACGGCACGGTGAGCATGCCGTTCGACGACGTCGGCGCCCTGGTGCCGGACGTGTGGGCCCGGTGGCTCGCGTGGGACCCGGTCCTGATGGCGGGCCGGCCGGGGTATGCGGAGGCGTTACGCACACAACGAGCGATCTGGATAGACGCCGGCACCCGCGACGAGTACTACCTGGACTTCGGTGCACTGGCCTTCCGCCGCGCCCTGACCGCTGCCGGCGTCCCCGACCAGACCGTCCACTTCGAACTCTTCGAGGCCAAGCACGGCGGCATCGAGTACCGCTACCCGTTAGCCCTGGCCTGGCTCTGCGAACGCATAGCCTGACCCGAAGCGCGCTCGGCGCGGCGCAGCTTCGCGGGCCACCAGACCTTCGGGCCGATGTCGATCGTCAGGGCCGGGACGAGCAGTGAGCGTACGACGATGGTGTCCAGCAGCACGCCGAACGCCACGATGAACGCGATCTGCGCCAGGAACAGCACGGGGATCACCGCGAGCGCGGCGAACGTCGCCGCCAGCACGACGCCCGCCGACGTGATCACGCCGCCCGTCACGGCCAGGCCGTGCAGGGTGCCGGTTCTCGTGTCGGTGGCGACGGACTCCTCGCGGACCCGCGTCATCAGGAAGATGTTGTAGTCGATTCCCAGTGCCACCAGGAAGATGAAGCCGAACAGCGGGATCGCCGGGTCCGAGCCCGGGAAGTCGAGGAGGTGGTTGAACACCAGCGCAGACACCCCCATCGTCGCCGCGAACGACAGGACCACGGTCGCGATCAGGAGCAGCGGGGCGAGCAGCGCGCGCAACAACACCGCGAGCACGAGGAAGATCACCACGAGCACGATCGGGATGATCAGCGAGCGGTCGTGCTCGGACGCCTGTTGCGTGTCCAACTGAATGGCGCTCTGGCCGCCCACCTTGGCGTCCCCGCCCGGCACGGCGTGCACCGCGGCGCGGATCTGCTCCACAGTGGACAGCGCGGCCCGCGAGTCGCCCGGATCGTCCAGGACGGCCTGGATCATCACCTTGCCGCCCTCGGTACCGGCCACGGCCGCCTCCGAGACGCCCGGCACCCGCGTGGCGTCGAGCACGTCCGGCGCCGCCCGTTCGTTGGCGATCACGACCGTCGGATCCCCGGAACCGCCCGGGAAGTGCCGGGAGAGCACCTCCTGACCGGTCGTGGAGTCCACTTCGGACAGGAACAGGTCGGACTGTGCGGTGCCGCTGGCCTTGAGCTGCGGCAGGAACGCGACGCCGACGAGCAGTACGAGCGTGGTGACGATCCACACCACCCGCGGCCGGGCGCCGACGATCCGCGCGACGCGGCCCCACAGGCCCGCGTGCTCCGGCTTCGCCGTGCCGTACTCCGGGCGGAACGGCCAGAACGCGGACCGGCCGAGCAGCACCAGCGCGGCCGGCAGGAACGTCATCACCGACAGCAGCGCGCCCGCGATGCCGATCGCGGCGACCGGGCCGAGGCCCTGGTTGGAGTTGAGGTCGGAGAACAGGAGGCACAGCAGGCCGAGGACGACCGTCCCGGCGGAGGCGGTGATCGGCGCGACCGTGGCCCGCCAGGCCGCCGTGATCGCGGTGTAGCGGTCCTCGGTGTCGCGCAGGATCTCGCGGTACCGGGACACCAGCAGGAGCGCGTAGTCGGTAGCCGCGCCGAACACGAGGATGAACAGGATGCCCTGGCTCTGACCGTTGAGCGTGAGCGTGCCGTCCTCGGCGAGGCGGTACACGACGTAGCTCGCGGCACCGAGCGCGAACACGGCAGACAGCAACACGATGATCGGCAGCACCGGGCTGCGGTACACGACTACCAGGATGACCACGACCACCGCACCGGCGACGAGCAGCAGCAGCCCGTCGATGCCGCCGAACGCCGCGACGAGGTCGGCGATCTGGCCGGCCGGACCGGTGACGAGCACGGTCAACCCGTCGGGCGTGCCCTCGGCGAGCGTGTCGCGGACCTCGATGACCACTTCGTTGGGGTTGCCGTTCCCGGTGATCGGCACGACCAGCCGCAGCGCGGCGCCGTCGTCCGACGGCACGGGCCGCGGCGGCGGGCCGGCGACACCCTCGATGCCGGTGAGCGCGGACGCCCGCCCTGCGAGGTAGGCGGTGTCCGCCCCGGTGATGCCGCCGCCCCGCTCGGCGACGACGACCGCCGGGATGACGTCCTGCTCGGTGAACGCCCGCTGGAGGTCCGCGACCTCGGTGGCCTCGGCCGACTCCGGCAGGAAGGCGGCGCTGTCGTTCTCGGCGACATCCGCGAGCTTGCCGGCGAAGGGCCCGCCGAACGCACCGAGACCGAGCCAGACGAGCACGAGCAGGGTCGGCAGCCACCACATTCGGCGCATGGAGGTCCCCTCTGGTCGGCGGTCGTCTGCCAGATCATCGCCGCCGATGCCGCGGCACGCATAGCGACCATCGCAGGCGAAACGCGTGCGCCGGTTTTGTCGGTGGCCCCCGCTAGCGTCGTGATCGTGGAGTTCCGAACCTTCGCCGACGTGTTCCTGCTGCTCGTACGGAACGGAGACGTCCTGCTCGCGTTACGGGAGAACACCGGCTACGCCGACGGGCAGTGGAACCTGCCCAGCGGCAAGGTCGAGCCGGGCGAGGACCTCGCCGGCGCCGCGCGACGAGAGGCGCGCGAAGAGGTCGGCCTCGAGCTCGCGGACCTCCGGCTCGCTACGGTCGTGCACCACCACGCGGCCGGGGAGGAGCCACGCCTCGGCTTCTTCTTCGAGGCGACCGGCGGCTGGCCCGGTGAGCCGCGCAACGCCGAGCCGGACAAGTGCGGCGGTATCGCCTGGTATCCACTGGAATCCTTACCCGCCGACACGGTCCCGTACACCGCCGTCGGCGTGGACCAGTACCGGCGCGGCAGTCCTACGGCCGCCACGGGGCTTGGCCGCAACGATAGGATCACGCTCGTCCCACCGGGTCGGGGTCCACAGTGGACAGGAGGCCGAGGTGGCCGAGACAGCCGCGACACCTCGTACCCGGACGTCGTTGCCGGCGTTCGCCGCCAAGCCCGTCGCCGTCGTGGTCCTGGTGCAGGCCGCCGTCCTCACCGGGCTCTCCGGCCGCTACGGGTTCCACCGCGACGAGCTGTACTTCATGGCCGCCGGCGACCGGCTCGACTGGGGCTACGTCGACCAGCCGCCGATCACGCCGCTACTGGCACGGCTGTCCACCGCGGTGTTCGGCGACACCCCGGCCGGCCTGCGGGTCGTCGCCACCCTGCTCGCCGCGGCGATGGTCGTCGTGGTCGCGCTCGTGGCCCGCGAGCTGGGCGGTGGCCGTGCGGCGCAGGTGTTCGCGGCCGCGGTGGGTGCCGGGTCGTCGTTCGTGCTCGCGATCTCCCACATGCTCGCCACGGCCACGCTCGACGTGCTGGTCTGGCTCGTGCTCGGCCTGCTGGCGCTGCGGCTGTTCCGCACGCGCGACGGCCGCTGGTGGCTCGCCATCGGCGCGGTCACCGGCATCGGGCTCGACAACAAGTGGCTCGTCCCGCTGCTGCTGCTCGCGCTCGGCGTCGGGGTCCTGGTCGCCGGGCCGCGGGAGGTCCTGCGCACCTGGTGGCTCGCGGCCGGCGCCGGCCTCGCGCTCCTGCTCACCGTGCCGGTCCTGGTCTGGCAGGCCGCACACGCCTGGCCGCTGCTCACGGTCGCGGGCGGCATCAGTGCGGACGACGGCGCCGAGAACCGCCTGCTGTTCGTGCCGATGCAGCTGGTCTACCTGTCGCCGGTGCTCGTTCCCGTGTGGGTCGCGGGCATCGTCCGGCTCTGGCGCGAGCCCGACCTGCGCTGGGCCCGCGCGCTCGCGGTCAGCTACCCGGTGCTGTGCGCCGTGCTGCTGATCATCGGCGGCAAGCCGTACTACTCGGTGCCGCTGCTCGTGCTGCTCACCGCGGCCGGTGCCGAGCCGGCCCTGCGATGGGCACGCCGCCACCGCGCGGTCGCCGGCGGCCTCGCCGCCGTCGGGCTCGCGATCAACGCGATGGTCGGCCTGCCGGTGCTGCCGGTCAGCGCGCTCGGTCCGGCGACGGCCATGAACGCGGAGCAGGGTGAGCAGGTCGGCTGGCGGGAGCTGACCGAGACGGTCGCCGGCGTGTGGGAGCGGATCCCCGAGGCGGATCGCGCCACGGCCGTGATCTTCACCAGGAATTACGGGCAGGCCGGCGCCATCGAGGAGTACGGGCACGAGTTCGGCTTACCGCAGCCCTACTCCGGCCACATGTCCTACGCCGACTGGGGACCGCCGGCCGATGCGATGACCGGCCCCGTCGTGCTGGTCGGCGAGCTCGGCTCGGGCGCGCGGTCCGGGCTGCTCGACGGCTGCGCACGGGTCACCGAGCACGACAACGGAATCGGCCTGGACAACGAGGAGCAGGGCACCGACGTGTCGCTGTGCACCGGCCCGGCCGAACCGTGGTCACGGATCTGGCCCGAGCTGCGGCACTTCTACTGAGCGGCCTCACTCACAGCGGGGTACCGGCGCCGCGCCGGGCGGATCATGCTGGGGCGGTGAGCCGCTACCTGCTGGACAACCAGCGCCCGGAGGCCGGTGCGCGGTTCGAGGCGCTGGCCGAGCTGTTCGACCCGTCGACGTTCCGCCATCTCGACGAGCTCGGCCTCGGCGAGGGCTGGCGCTGCTGGGAGGTTGGCGCCGGCGGCCCGTCGGTCCCGCGCGGGCTGGCCGACCGGGTCGGCGGCCGTGGGCGGGTGCTCGCCACCGACATCGACGTGTCCTGGACGGCGCCCGCGGCGGGTGGGGTGCTCGAGGTCCGCCGGCACGACGTCACCCGTGACCCGCCCCTGGCCGAGGCGTTCGACCTCGTCCACGCCCGGCTCGTGCTCGTGCACCTGACGGACCGCGCGGCGGCCCTGCGAACCATGATCGGCGCGCTCCGCCCCGGCGGCTGGCTCGTGCTCGAGGACGCCGACCCCGCCATGCAGCCGCTGATCTGCCCCGACGAGCACGGCCCGGCGCCGAAGCTCGCGAACCGCCTGCGTGAGGCGTTCCGCACGCTGCTCGTCGAGCGCGGCGCGGACCTCGCGTACGGCCGTACGCTGCCCCGCCTCCTGCGCACCGCCGGGCTGGTGGACGTCCGCGCGGACGCCTACTTCCCGATCACCTCACCCGCGTGCGCGGTCCTGGAAGCGGCGACCGTGCACCACGTGCGCGACCAGTTGCTGGCCGCCGGCCTCGCGACGGCCGACGAGATCGAGACCCACCTGGCGAACGTCGCCGCGGGCGGGCTCGACCTCGCCACCTCGCCGATGATCACGGCCTGGGGCCGCACACCCGCGACCTAGCGCTCGTCCATACCCGTGTCGCGCTCCGTGAAGGCCGGGGCCGTGGCGGCGTCCTACTTGGTGTGCTCGTCGCGATCGGTGCGCTCCGGGTCGGTGCCGGGCCGCTCCGCGACCTCCTTCTCCGGGTTGACCAGACTGCCGTCGGTGCCGACGCCGTCGCTCTTGTCGCCGCTGCGGTCCACCCCGTGGTCGTCGAGTTCTTCCTTCGGGCTGTGCAGGCTGCCGTCGGTGCCGACACCCGTGCCGGTCCCGGTGTCACATCGTTGTCGCGAGGCATGTCTCCACCTCTTCCGCTCGCTGTCCCCGCAGGCCCACCGCCGTCCACAAGGGCTAAGCATCCGCGGACAAGCATGTTCGCCGGCGGCGCCGGGCCACGCGGGCGTTTTGAGCGGCCGTCCGCCCCTCCGGTACGCTGCCCGGCGGAGGATTCGCATAGTGGCCTAGTGCGCACGATTGGAAATCGTGTTGGGTGTGATAGCCCTCGCGGGTTCAAATCCCGCATCCTCCGCACGTAAGGACGAGCGCCGGTCGCCCGTGGCG
>NZ_JBOHGB010000224.1:0-8323 GCF_050699935.1 Actinophytocola sp. | reverse complement strand
GCACTCCCCGTGGCAGCGCGGCAGCAACGAGAACACCAACAGCCCGCTCCGCCAGTACTTCCCCCACGGCACCGACCTCTCAGTCCACACCACCAGCCACCTCGCCACCGTCGCCGCCGAACTCAACCCTGAACTGGCTCAGCCCCAAAGAAAAACCCAACCAGCTACCGTCCCAACAAGCATGTTGCAACAACCACATGAATCCACCAACCCCCTCGCGGTTGTCCACAATGCCAACGGGTGTCCACAGATCTCCTCGGCGCCGCCTGAACCGTCGGTCCCCGCCCGTAGGCTCGATTTCGGGGGGCCGCGACGTTGTCCCCAGGCCCGCTCGCGGGCGGGCGGAAATGTCGGTGCCCTCTGGTAGGCGCGTCTCGTCAGGACCGTCCGGCGAACCGGGCCAGGGCGGCGGCGAACAGGTCGGCCAGCTCGGGTCGCCGCAGGTCCGCCTCGGACTGGATCTTGACGTGCCGGTGCACCTTGCCGGAGCCGGTGAGCAGCCCGGCCGGGTCCGGCAGCTCGGTGCCGCGCGCGAAGCCGATCGTCACGTGCTTGGTGTAGGGCAGCAGCGAGAACACCAGGTGCTTGTACCCGGGGCCGGTGCCGAAGCCGATGCCGTCCGAGTCCGCGGTGATCACCGCGTCGGGGAAGACCCGGTGCAGCTCGTCGTAGATCGCACGGGCTAGCGGTCGGACGGGTTCCGCGCAGTTGTCGAGCACGTGATCGGCCTGACTCGTCATACGCGTCAGCCTTCCATCGGCGGCCGGCGTCGGCGCAGCCGGTCGTGCAGGACGCGGCGGACGAGCAGCCCGGCCTTGCCGACGTCCTTGCCCTCACCCTCGGCCTCCGGCTTGAGCGTGCGCATAAGCTCGATCAACAACTGGTTCAGTTGAGTCCACAGTGGAACGAACCGGCCGGCGACCGGGCCGGTGGCGTGGATCGGGCCGTCGCCGGTGAGCTCGTTGACGGCCTTGGTGAGCCGGAGCGTGCCCTCGTCGCGGAACACCAGGTGCACCTCGTCGCCCTCGACCCGGATCTCCATCTTGCGCGCGGCGGTCTCCTCCGGGGTCGCGTCGGTGGTCGCGTCGGCGTCGACCTCGTCGACCGTGTCGGCGATCGCGTCGGGGCTGACGCCGAGCCGCGCGAGCACGGTGGCCGCCATGCTGCCCTCGGCGCGGATGAGTGCCTCGAGCAGGTGGTGGCTGCCCATCGGCGCGCTGCCGGCGAGCGCCTCGGCGGCGGCGACGACCTCATCGGCCGCGCTCGTGCGCTTCGGCCGGACCGGGGTCCCACCCGTCTTCGTATCGGTGTCGATCAGCGCCATGACCGTCCGGCGGATGTCGTGGAGGCTCTCGACGTGGTTGACGAGGACCTTCACGGCGACGCCTTCGCCCTCCCATTCGAGCGCGAGCAGGATGTGCTCGGTGCCGATGTAGTTGTGGTTCAGCTGCAGTGCCTCGCGCAGGGCCAGCTCGAGCACCTTCTTCGCGCGGGGGCTGAAGGGGAGGTGCCCACTCTGCGCCTTCTTGCCCATCCCGACCGTCGTGACGATGTCGGCGCGCACCGCGTCGGCGGTGATTCCGAGCTGGGTCAGGGCCTGCGCGGCGATCCCGGTGTCCGAGTGGTAGAGGCCGAGCAGCACGTGCTCGGTGCCGATGTGGTCGTGCTTGAGGGTGCGCGCCTCGGCCTGGGCTTGAACCACCACGGTCCGTGCGCTGTCGGTGAACCGTTCGAACATGCCACCGATGCTCCGCTGTCGGTTGAACCCTGTCAATACAATGCCAGTGATAGGGTATCGGTGTGACTGCATCGGACTGGGACGACCGCCTGTCGCGTTGGCGCGACGAGCTGGAGCTGTTCGCGCAGCTGGAAGACACACCGTGGGTGACGCTCGCGCAGGCCGAGCAGGAGACCGGCGTGTCGCGGTCCGCGCTGCGGTCCTGGTATCGCAACGGCGAGATCCGCTCGCGGCTCGTCGACGGGCCTAACGGCCCGCAGCGTCTCGTGCCGCTGGACGCGGTGGTCGATCGGGCCGCGCGGTCGCCGCGGATCCAGCGCCGTGCCGAGCGCGAGGTGAGCCTGGAGGCGCAGGTGACGTTGCTGCGTAGCCGCATCGACCAGCTCGAGCTGCGCCTGGCCGCCCTCGAAGGTCGCACGTAGTAGTCGCGGAGCGTGTCGAATCCGGTTCTCGCGCCCCGGTCCGCAAGTTCGCCTGGCCCAGCAGGCTACCCGGCCCAGAACGTGGGCTCGGGTCGTCAGCAGGAGGCGCCCGGGCAGTGGTGGGTCAGGCGCGGAGGCGCAGGCCCTTTGGGGTGGCGCGGAATCCGGCTTCTCGGAGGATGTCCGCCAAGCCCGAGGTGAGGGCCGACTCGCCGTCGGCCTTGTGGACTGCCAGTTGGCCGAGCCAGCCCTCGCGGACGGCTCGGGACAGGGCCTCCGCCGCGGCTCTCAGGGGGGCCTCCTCCTCGGTGAACGACAGCAGGGAGCGGCCGCCGCGCTCCACGAAGAGCACTGGGCGGCCGTCGATCAGCACCGCCAGTGCGCCCGCTTTCCTTGCCGGGCGGTGCTTTCCCTCACCGATCGGTTCGGGCCAGGGGAGGGCGGCGCCGTACGGCTGGGCCGGGTCGGCGGCCGCCAGGACCCTCGACACCGCGTCGGCGGGTGGTGGTTCGCCGTCCGAACGGGACAGTGCGCGCAGCCGGTCCACCGCGCCGCGCGCGGCGAACTGAGACGCGCCGAGGCCCTCGACGACGTAGCCGCGCACGATTTGCCCCGACTCCTCCATCGCCCGCAACACCTTGTACACACCCGAAAACCCGCCGCTCACCCGCTCGGTGTCCAGCGCGCCACGGGTGAGCACGCCGTGCCGCTCCAGGAACGACTCGGCCCGTGCATGCGCCCGGCGGGTCGGGTCGGGCTCGCGCGCCGGGACGAGCGACCAGCGGCCGGCCGCGATGGGCGGACCGGTGCGGCTAGGCATCGCCGGGCGGGCACCGCGCAGCCGGGCGTAACGGCCCCGCGGCGCGGAGCGGCGTGGTTTGTGCGCCGCGCCCCGCCCGGACACCAGTGCGCGCAGCGGCGCGATCGTGTCGTTGGTGACCAGGCCGGCCCACACCAGATCCCACAGCGCGGCAACGACATCCCCGTCCGCGGGCACGTCCGCGCCACCGTCGACCAGGATCGTGCCGACCCGGTCGGCCAGCTGGCGGAAGAACAGCGCACCACCGTCCATTGCGGACAGCACGGCCGTGTGCAGTGGCGTGTCGGGTACCACCTCCTCGATCTCCGGTAACAACAGGTCGGCGACGTCCGCCGGGGCGACGGCGAGCCAGCCGTCCCCGCCGGCCAGTGAACCCGTGCCGCACCACGTGACCTCGCCCGCCGTGGTCAGCTCGTCGAGCAGCGCGGGGGAGTAGCCGGGCAGCCGGGACGGCAGGATCAGCGACTCCAGCCCGCTGGCCGGTAACGGCGCGCCCGCCAACTGCTCCACCACCGACAGCACGTCGTCGGCCGTGGGCGCCGTGCGCAGCCGCTTGCCGACCCCGTGCCACGCCGGCAGGAACCGGCCCAGCGCCTCCGGTTCGACCGGCTCGACCTCCGCCCGCAGCTTCGCGAGCGACGCCCGCCGCAGCCGCCGCAGCACGTCCGCGTCGCAGTACTCCGTGTGCGTGCCGCCCGGCCGCAGCTCGCCGCGCACGAGTCGTCCGGTGCTCACGAGACGGTCCAGCACGCCGGTGACCACGGCGACGCCCAGCCCGAACCGCGCGGCCACCTCGCCCGCCGGGAACGGGCCGTGCGTGCGGGCGTATCGGGACAGCAGGTCCGCGAGCGGATCGTCGACCGGCTCGGTGAACGCCTCCGGCACGCCCACGGGTAACGCGGTGCCCAGCGCGTCGCGCATCCGGCCGGCGTCCTCGATGATCACGTACCGCTCCTCGCCCGCGATCCGCACCCGGATGACCCGTCGCTGCCGCTCCAGCTCCGCCAGCCACTCCGCGCGCACGCCCCGCTCGGCGGCTTCCGACGCAGCGAGGTCACCCAGGAACCGCAGCAGGTCGGCGGTGTCCTCCTCGTGCCGGGCCGCCCGCTGCGGGTCGAGCCGCTGCAGCGACCGCTCCACCTCGGCCACCACGTCGGCGTCGAGCAGCTCGCGGATCGCCTCCGCACCGAGCAGCTCCGCCAGCAGCGAGCTGTCCAGCGACAGCGCGGCCGCCCGGCGTTCCGCCAGCGGCTGGTCGGCGTCGTAGAGGAACATGCCCGCGTAGCCGAACAGCATGCTGCGCGCGAACGGCGACGCGGAAGGCGTCGCCACCTCCACCACCCGCATCCGCCGCGAGCGCACGTCGGCCATCACCTCGCGCAGACCCGCCACGTCGTACACGTCCTGCAGGCACTCCCGCATGGCCTCCAGCACCACCGGGAACTGCTCGTACTTCGCCGCCACCGACAGCAACTGCGCGGACCGCTGCCGCTGGCGCCACAACGGTGTGCGCTTGCGCGGATCCCGCCGTGGCAGCAGCAGCGAGCGCGCGGCGCACTCGCGGAACCGGGAGGCGAACAGCGCCGAGCCGCCCACCTCCGCGACCACGATCTGCTCCACCTCCTCCGGGTCGAGCAGGATGTCCTCCGCCGCGGCGTGGATCTCCTTGCCGTCGACGTCCACCGCGTCCGGGAGTTGGATCACGATGCCGTCGTCGGAGTGCGCCACGCGCGCCTCGACCCCGCGCCGCTCGCGCAGCCGCGCGCCGATCGCCAACGCCCACGGCGCGTTGACCTGCGCCCCGAACGGCGAGTGGACGACCAGCCGCCAGTCGCCGAGCTCGTCGCGGAACCGCTCCACCAGCAGTGTTCGGTCGTCCGGGATGTGCCGCGTGGCCTCCTTCTGCTCCGCCAGGTACGCGAGCAGGTTGTTGGCCGCGAGCACATCCAGCCCCGCCGCCGTGGCCCGCTCGCGTGCCGCCGGCTCCGGCATGCCCGACACCTCGCGGAGGAACCTGCCGAGCGCACGACCCAGCTCCAGCGGGCGGCCCGGCGCGTCCCCCTTCCAGAACGGCATCCGCGCGGGCTCACCCGGCGCCGGCACGGCGATCACCCGGTCGGCGGTGATGTCCTCGATCCGCCACGACGAGGTCCCCAGCAGAAACGTGTCGCCGACCCGGGACTCGTACACCATCTCCTCGTCCAGCTCGCCCACCCGCGAACCGGAACCCGACTCCGACGCCGGGGTCATCACCGTGAACAGCCCGCGGTCGGGGATCGTGCCGCCCGAGGTGACCGCGAGCCGCTGCGCGCCCGGCCGTCCGCGCAGCTCGCCGTTGACCCGGTCCCAGGTGATCCGCGGCCGCAGTTCGCCGAACTCCTCGCTCGGGTACCGCCCGGCCAGCATGTCCAGCACCGAGGTGAGCGCCGACTGCGGCAGCGCGGCGAACGGCGCCGCCCGCCGCACCAGCGCGGCGAGCCGGTCGAGCGGCCACGCCTCCAGCGCCACCATCGCGATGATGTGCTGAGCCAGCACGTCCAGCGGGTTGCGCGGGTACCGCATGGCCTCGATGGCGCCCTCGCCCATTCGCTCCGCGACCACCGCACACGACACCAGATCGCCACGGAACTTCGGGAACATCACGCCCCGTGAGACCGCCCCCACCTGGTGGCCCGCGCGCCCGATGCGCTGCATACCCGACGCGACCGACGGCGGCGCCTCGATCTGGATCACCAGGTCGACCGCGCCCATGTCGATGCCCAGCTCCAGCGACGACGTGGCCACCACGCACGGCAGCCGCCCCGACTTGAGCGCCTCCTCCACCGAGCCGCGCTGCTCCTTGGACATCGACCCGTGGTGCGCGCGCGCCACCGTCGGCGTCTCGACCCCGGCAGCCCAGCCGGACTCGGCGATCGCCTCCGCCGGGAAGCGGCCGACGTCGACCGGGTAGACCGGCCGTTCCGCGGCCAGCTCGTTGAGCCGGGACGTGAGCCGCTCGGCCAGCCGCCGCGAGTTGGTGAACACGATCGTGGACCGATGCGTGCGGACGAGCTCCAGCACGCGGTCCTCGACCGCGGGCCAGATTGACGGTCTTCGGGTGCCGCCGACCGCGCCCGTCATCTCCTCCAGCGTGCCGATGCCGCCCGGCAGACGCGTATCCGGCAGCGGCGCGTCCGGGTCGGGCGTGACCGGGCCCTCCAGCGGCGGCGGGCCAGCCTGATCGACACCGAGTTCGGTCATGTCCTCGACCGGGACCACGACCTGCATCTCGATCGTCTTGCCGATCCGCGGAGCCACCACCCGCACCGGCCGCGTGCCGGCGAGGAACGCGCTCACCTCGTCGATCGGCCGGACCGTCGCGGACAACCCGATCCGCTGGGCCGGCTGGGGGAGCAACTCGTCGAGCCGCTCCAGCGACAAAGCCAGGTGTGCGCCGCGCTTGGTGCCGGCCACCGCGTGCACCTCGTCCACGATGACCGTCTCGACCCCGCGCAGCGACTCCCGCGCCGCGGAGGTGAGCAGGAGGAACAGCGACTCGGGCGTGGTGACCAGGACGTCCGGCGGCGTGCGGGCGAACGTCCGGCGCTCGTCGGCCGGGGTGTCGCCGGTGCGCATGCCGACCGTGATGCCCGGTTCGCCGAGGCCCAGCCGGCGCGACGCCTGGCTGATGCCCGCCAGCGGCGCGCGCAGGTTGCGCTGCACGTCCACGGCCAGCGCCTTGAGCGGGGACACGTACAGCACTCGGCAGCGCTGCGTCCGCTCCGCCGGCCTGGGCTCGGTGGCCAGCCGGTCGAGCGCCCACAGGAACGCGGCCAGCGTCTTGCCCGACCCCGTCGGCGCGACCACCAGGGCGTGCTCGCCGTCCGCGGCCGCGGACCAGGCGCCGGTCTGCGCCTCGGTGGGCGCGGCGAACGCGCCGGTGAACCACTCCCTGGTCGCCGGCGAGAACAGCTCGAGCACGTCCGTGGAACTCATGAAACCCATGGTGGCCCAACCCACCGACAATTTCTGAACGGTCGCGTCGTCACGGCACGTAGTACACCGGCGACGGACCGGCGGATGTGTGGGACCCGTCCCATGGTGCGGGTCGGCCATGGCAGCATCTTGGCTGCAAGATGGGCACCGTCCGTGGCGGTCGCGCTGGGGGCGGGGTCGGACGAGGGGAGAGTCGTGAACGTCCTGTCGGTGGATCTCGGCACGTCCAACACGGTTGCCGTGCTGGCCGCACACGGCCGCCCGCCGCGGGTGGTCGACGTGGACGGAGCGTCGATGATGCCTTCCGCCGTCTTCGCCGCCGATGACCGTCAGCTCGTGGTCGGCAGAGACGCCGAACGCCGCGCCCGACTGGACCCCGCCCGGTTCGAGCCGAACCCCAAGCGCCGCGTGGACGAGGGCACGCTGCTGCTCGGCGACCAGGTCGTGCCGGTCACCGACGCGCTCGCCGGCGTGCTGCGCCGCGTGGTCGACGAGACCTCCCGTCAGCTCGGCGGGGCGAAGCCCGACGAGGTGAGGCTGACCCACCCCGCGCAGTGGGGTCCGGTACGGCGCAACGTGCTGCTGTCGGCCGCACGTCAGGCGGGCATGGGCGCCAACCTGATCCTCGTGCCCGAGCCGGTGGCCGCGGCCGCGCACTTCGCCTCCTTTCCGGGCCAGACGCTCACGGCCGGTCAGGCGCTGGCGGTCTACGACCTCGGTGCCGGCACCTTCGACGTGGCGATCGTGGGCGCGACCCAGAAGGGCTTCGTGGTGCTCGCCGAGGCGGGCCTGCCGGACCTGGGCGGGCTCGACGTCGACCAGGCGCTGCTGGAGCACGTCGGCCGGCAGGTCTCGCACCGCGAGCCGGGCCGCTGGCAGTCGCTGCTGCGCCCGGTGTCGACCGGTGACCGGCGTGCGCAGCGTGCGCTGCGCGAGGACGTGAAGGCCGCCAAGGAGTCGCTGTCCCGGCACCCGCAGACCGAGGTCCCGCTGCCCGAGCCGTTCGAAGACGTGCTGGTCACCCGGGTCGAGCTGGAGGCGCTGATCCGCCCCGGCCTGCTGCGCAGCGTCGAGCTGCTGGCCGGCACGATCCGGTCCACCGGCATGGCGGCCGACCGGCTGGTCGGCATCTACCTGGTCGGCGGCTCGAGCCGGATCCCGCTGATCGCCACGCTGATCGCCGAGCAGCTCCGGGTCGTGCCGACGAGCCTGGACCAGCCGGAGACGGCCGTCGCGCTGGGCGCGCACCACGTGCCGCAAGAGGGCATCACGATGCGCACCAGCGACATCAGCAACACGATCGAGGACGTCCAGCGCACGGCCAAGGTGGTGCCGCCGGCGGCCGCCGCGTTCGCCGCCGGCCCGGCC
>NZ_JBOHGB010000223.1:0-8386 GCF_050699935.1 Actinophytocola sp. | reverse complement strand
GCGCGGTGAACAGCAGCTCCTGCGCCCGCTGGTGCAGCTTCTCGAGTTCGAGGTCCTCGGCGTAGCCGAGCCGCGCGGCCTTCACCCGGTACGCCTCCAGCCGCCCCCGCAGCTCCGCGCGCCGGTCGAGCAGCCCGCCGACCGTGCGCAGCGACCGCCGGGCCGCGTCGAGCGCGTCGGCGGCGGCCCGGTCCAGCTCCTCGACCGCGGCCGCGAGCGCGCTCCAGTCACCGCCGTCGCGCAGCTTCGCCAGCGCCCGGACCCGCGGCCGCAGCCGGGCCGAGCCATCGCCGGTCGGCTCGGGGATGCCCGGGTTCGCGATCTTCTCGACCACCGCCGCGTAGGTCTGCCGCGCGGTCACCTCGGTGGCCTCGATGTCCGACAACACCTCCTCGATCCGGGCGAGCCGGCCGTCGAACGAGTCCCGCAGCGCGGTGAGGTCGGTCAGCCGGACCCGCAGCTCGCCCAGGCGGGCCGCGATGCCGGGCAGCGGGTCGGTGGCGGCGACGGTCAGCACGTCGGTGAGCACCAGCTCGCGGGCCGCCTCGAGATCACGGCGCAGCCGGTCGACGGACTCGCGCATCCCCCGGTCGCCGGCCGCCACCGACTCGGCCAGCACCGAGACCTCGTGCAGCTCCTGCTCCAGCGGGTCGAGCCGGCCGATCGCCGCCGACCACGCGGTCGCGGCGGTCGCGAGCACGTCGGTGACCGACGCGAACGCCTTCTTCATCCGGTCGAGCAGCTCGTCCAGCGTGATCCGGTGCGTCGTCCGCGCCGGCCCGGTGAGCCCGCGCCGCTCGATGGGCACCTGCTCGGAGTCCAGCTCCACGACCGGATCGGTGAGCAGCCCGGTCAGCTCGGCGAGCTCCTCGTCACCGGGCCGGGAACGGCGTGCCCGCACCTCGCGGGCCCGGTCGACCAGGCCCCGGTAGGTGGCGAACTGCTCCCACAGGGCGGCCATCGCGACGCTCGTCTCGGCCCAGCGTGTCGCCGTCGTGCCGGTGAGGGTGGCGACGCGCAGCAGCTGGTGCCCGGCGTGCGAGTCCATCTCGACGAGTGAGGTGGCGATCCGGTCGCTGTCCGCGCCGAGCCGGTCGAGGGCGCGGTCGACCTCCTCCCGACTCAGCAACGCCATTCCCATGTCTCCGGTATACCCATCGCCGCTCAGTCCCGATACCTCGCCACCGGCGGGGCCGGTGCCGGGCCGAGCAGGTCGCGCAGCCAGTAGTTGTACGTGTCCCGCCAGGTGCCGTCGGTGCGCATCCGCTCGATCACCGCGTTGACGAACCGCACGAAGTCCGTCTGGCCCTTCGGAATCGCCATGCCATAGGGCTCGTCGTCGATCGGCTCGCCGACGACCTTCGTGAACGGGTCCTGCGCGGAGAGCCCGGCCAGGATCGTGTCGTCGGTGGAGATCGCGTCGACCTGGTTCTGCTGGAGCATCACCAGGCAGTCGGTCCAGTCCGACACCTTGACCGGGATCGGCTTCGACGGCGCCTCGGCGATGTTGGCGAGGGACGTGGAGCCGTCGGTGGCGCACACCCGCTTGCCGCCCAGCGCGTCGATGCCGTCGATCCCGGACGCCTCCTTCACCAGCACCCGCTGCCCGGCCAGGTAGTACACCGACGAGAAATCGACCTCCTGGAGCCGCTCGCAGTTGATCGTCATCGTGCGGATCACGATGTCGACCTCTCCCTCCCGCAGCGCCGGGATGCGCTGGCTGGAGGTGAGGATGCGCAGCTGCAGGGCGTTCTCCGTGCCGAAGATCGCTCGTGCGATCTGCTTCGCCATGTCGATGTCGAAGCCTTCGACGTCGCCCGTGAACGGGTTGCGGAAGCCGAACTGGTAGGTGTTCTGGTCCACGCCGACGACGAGCTTGCCCGAGGCGCGGATCTGGGCCATCGTCGAGCCGGCGGGCAGCGCGTTCGGTGCCGGCAACGGCCCCGGGCGCAGGCTCGCGGTCGGGTCGCCGCAGTCCGCCGCCGGTGGTGCGGTCGGCGGCTCGGTCAGCTCCTCCGCGCCGGCCGGCCGCGGCACCTCGACGGCCACCTCGCCCGGCGTGACGGGCTCCTCCGTGCCGCAGCCGGTGGCGAGCAGGACCACGACCCCGAGCACGGCGGCGATCACGTTCCGGCTGTTCATCGGTACTCCTTGAGCCGCTGCCAGATGCCGGCCACCGAGCCGGCGGCCATGATCACGGCCAGCAGGATCACGCCGAGGACGGTCCCGGTGACCGCGTTGCTCGCCTGCGACACCTCGTCGGTGAAGCGCTGCGTGGTCAGCTCCAGCGCGTCCGCCAGGCCGCCGTCGACCTCCAGGAACCGGCCGGCGGCGCCGTTCGGGTCCGACCCGATGGTGAGCTCCACCGCCCGCGCGTAGTCACCGCCGTCGTCGGCCTGGCGGATGTCCTCGTGCACCGCGAGCCAGTCCTGCCACGCCTCGCGTGCCGCCTCGACGTGGCCGCGCACCTCGTCGTTGATCGCGCCGTCGCTCGCCTCGGCC
The DNA here is from genome assembly GCF_050699935.1 of Actinophytocola sp. Classification (NCBI taxonomy): domain Bacteria; kingdom Bacillati; phylum Actinomycetota; class Actinomycetes; order Pseudonocardiales; family Pseudonocardiaceae; genus Actinophytocola; species Actinophytocola sp. Next base: position 5,884 of record NZ_JBOHGB010000223.1, on the reverse strand, counting down.
AACAGGCCGCCCCGGCCGTCGGCACCGCCGACGCGGTCGGCCACCGCGACGTAGTCCTCCTCGAACGCGGCGCCGCTGCCGCGAGCGACCAGCGTGAGCGTCTCGTCGGCCCGCGCGGCCAGCGTCGCGATCCTGGCCTGGGCGAGCTGGTCGACGTCCGCGGAGCCGAACTCCCGGCTCTGGTCGACGTTGGTCATCACGCCGAACGTCGCCACCAGCACCCACACCAGCGACACCAGCGCCGCGCCGGTGGCCACCAGCAGCCCGACGTTGAACACACGGTTCGTGGTGCGCCGCAGGTAGATCTGGGCCGCGACGAGCACGGCGAGGCCGAGCACGCCGACCAGCAGCTCCGGCCACGGGAAGCCGTCCGCGCCGTCCTGGTCGGCCGACACCTGCGCGATCTCCGCCCGGTACAGCCGCTCGGCGGCCGGCAGCAGCTCGGTGCGCATGAGGTTGGACGCCTCGCGCTGGTAGGCCGCGCCGACGGGCAGGCCCTGGTGGTTGTTCGCCCGCGCGGTCTCGACCAGTCCGGTGTAGACGGACAGCTTCGCGGACAGGGTCGAGAGCGGGCCGCCCGCGGCGAGCTCCGCGGGCTCGCGGGCCGCGACGGCCACCGCGAGCGCCGACTCGGCCTGCGCGATGTCGCGCTGATAACGGGCGCGCTGGTCGGCCGGTTCCTCGCCGCCGGCCAGGAACGCGCCGGCCGCGGTGGCGTCGGCGTCCGACAGCGAGCGGTAGATGTCCTGCGCGGCCACGCTCAGCGGGCCGCTGCGGGTGGCGAGGTCGTCGAGCGCGGTGGCCCGGGTCTGCACCCCGATCGCGGTGAGCACGCCGACGAGCGCGCTGACCAGGACCAGCACCACGGTCAGGATGGTCAGCACGCCCGGGGTGGTCCGGGACAGCTCGTTGAGCTCGGTGAACCGGCCCTGGCGCGTCGGTGCGTCCGGCCTCGCGTCCGGTGACGAGTCCGGCGCGGTGGGCCGGGACACCGCGGGGGCGCTCACGGCCCCTCCGTGCACGGCTGGGTGGTGATCAACACGTCGAACCTTTCCGAACGGCCACGCCCGGGCCGTACCTTCCCCCGACGGTGATCGTCAGCCTAGTCGGCGCCGCGGCGGCCCAGCGCCGGTTTACCCCGAATGCAGGCGGCACTTGACAACGGTTGGCACACGATTCACTATTTCACTACTTCATTAGTGAAAGGGTGTTGGAGTGATCGACTTTCGACTTGATCGAAACTCCGGCGTCGCGACGTACCTGCAGCTGGTCCACCAGGTCAAACACGCGCTGCGGCTGGGTGTGCTGCGGCCGGGGGACCGGCTGCCGACCGCGAAGGAGGTCGTGGACCAGTTGGCGATCAACCCGAACACGGTGCTGAAGGCGTACCGCGAGCTCGAACGCGAGGGACTCGTCGCGGGCCGGCCGGGGCTCGGCACGTTCGTGCAGCGCTCGCTGGGTGGCGCGTCGGTCACCGAGCACGCCCGGCTGCGCGAGCTGCTGGCGGACTGGGTCCGCGACGCGCGGAAGGCCGGGCTGGACGCGGAGGACGTGGAGGCGCTGTTCGCCTCGGTGGTGCTGGATTCGTTTCGCTTGATGGATCGTTCAGGGGAGGACACGGCATGACGGTGCTGAACGCGGCCGGGCTGGGGAAGCGGTACCGGCGCAACTGGGCGCTTCGGGACTGCTCGCTGTCGGTGCCGGCCGGGCGGGTGGTCGCGCTGGTGGGCCCGAACGGCGCCGGCAAGACGACGTTGCTGCACCTGGCGGTCGGGCTGCTGTCGCCGACCACGGGCAGCGTCGACGTGTTCGGCGGGCCCGTGCCGGACTCGCTGGACCGGGTGGCGTTCCTGGCACAGGACAAGCCGCTCTACGACGGGTTCACGGTGGCCGACATGCTGCGGTTCGGCCGGCGGATGAACCCGCGGTGGGACGACGAGCTGGCCACCCGCCGGCTGGCGGACCTGGGGATCCCGTTGGGGCGCAAGGTGGGCAAGCTGTCCGGTGGCCAGCAGGCGCAGGTCGCGCTGACCCTGGTGCTGGCGAAGCGGCCGGACCTGCTGCTGCTCGACGAGCCGCTCGCGAACCTGGACCCGTTGGCGCGCCACGAGGTCATGCGTGGGCTGATGGCCGCGGTGGCCGAGACCGGGATGACCGTGATGCTCTCCTCGCACGTGGTGTCGGACCTGGAGAACACGTGCGACTGGCTCGTCGTGCTCAACAGCGGGCGGGTCCAGGTGAGCGGCGACATCGAGGAGCTGCTCGCCGGTCACCGGCTGCTGACCGGGCCGGCCGGCCTCGCCGACGGCGTCGCGGCACGTCTGACCACGGTGGACGACAGTCGCAGCGAGCGGCAGGCGACGCTGCTCGTGCGCGAGGCCTCACCCACGCTCGATCCACGATGGTCGGTCCGCGGTGTCGGCCTGGAGGAGTTGGTACTCGCCTACCTGCGCCAGCCCGAGTCGGCCACCGTGCCACGCCCCGTGCTCGCGAGCGCCTGAGACCTCCAGGGGGAGGTGACCTCGCCGGGCCGGGCAGGTGGGAGTGCTCGACCGGCGAGGTCTCGTACGGCGTCTCGTTCTGTTTCTGAGGAGGGAGTTCCATGTTCTGGCTCACCATCCGGCAGCACCGGATCCAGCTCGTCGTGACGGCCGCGCTCCTGGCCGGATTCGGCCTCGTGCTGCTCGTGCACGGGATCGGCACGGCGGACGCGGCCGCGGGGTTGTCCGGCGGCGACCTGGAGGCGGTGCTGGCCGAGCGGCATCAGGTACTGGGCCTGGTGATCGGCTGGCTGCCCGCGGTGCCGCTGCTCGTCGGGTTGTTCTGGGGCGCGCCGGTGCTCGCCCGCGAGTTCGAGCGGGGCACGCACTACCTGGCGTGGACCCAGACCGTGCCGCGGGGTCGCTGGCTGCTGCTCAAGCTCGCCTGGCTCGGCCTGCTCGTGACGCTCGCCGGGCTGGCGCTCGGCGCGATGGTCACCGCGTGGACGGCGACGTTCGCCGGGACCCGGTTCGCGAGCCGGTTCGGTGACAACGCGGTGTTCGCGAGCACGGGGGTCGCCGCGGGCGCGTGGTGGTTGTTCGCGTTCATGGTCGGCGTGGCCGGGGGAGCGGTGCTGCGCCGGATGCTGCCCGCCATGGCGGTGACGGTCGCGGTGTTCCTGCTCGCGATGGTCGGGGTGTTCACCTCCCGGGATGAGTACGCGGAGCCGGCGCGTGTCGTGTCCGACGAACCGATGGCCATGTCCACTGTGGACTTGCTGCCGGCCGGTGTGGCGTGGGTCGACCCGGCGGGCCGGGAGGTCGAGCAGGTCGACGGCGCGAGGTGTCCGGTCCCGCGGACCTACTGGGACTGCATGCGCGACGCCGGCTACCGCGTGGTGAGCTACGTGCACCCGCCGGACCGGTACTGGCACTTCCAGTGGACCGAGGCCGGGATCCTGCTGTGCGGTGCGGTGTTGTTGGCGGGCGTCGCCCACCAGCGTGTCGCCCGGCGATCGGTCTGAGCCGTGCTCTGGGTGACCTGGCGGCAGCACCGGGCGCAGGTGCTGGTCACCGCCGCGCTGCTGGCCGGCACGGGCGTGTTCCTGCTCGTGCACGGCGTGCACGCGGCGGACACCGCGGCCGGTACCGCCGCGCAGGATCTGGAGCGGGCCCTGGGGGACGACTTCCGGCTCGCCTACCAGGGGCTGAGCTGGCTGCCGTGGGTGCCGGCGCTGGTCGGGGTGTTCTGGGGCGCGCCGCTGGTGTCGCGGGAGTTCGAGCGGGGCACCTTCCGGGTGGCGTGGACGCAGTCGGTGTCGCGGCGGCGGTGGCTGGCCGTGAAGCTCGGTGTGCTCGGCCTGCTGGCCGCGCTCGCCGGGCTGGCGATGGGCGCGATGGTCGGCGCGTGGCTGCACGTGTTCGACGGGACCCGGTTCGCCGACCGGTTCGGGGACGACTCGATGTTCGGCTCGACCGGGGTGGCGTCAGCGGCCTGGTGGCTGTTCGCGTTCCTGCTGGGCGCGGCGTCCGGGGCGGTGGTGCGGCGGCTGCTGCCGGCGATCGCGGTGACTATCGCGGTGTTCGTCGCCGTGCTGTTCACGGTGATCGTGTTCGGGCGGGGCAACTACGCGGCGCCCGACCGGGTGGTCGTCGACCTCGACGCGGCACCGATCACGGACACCATGGTCGCGGACTACGCCTGGGTCGACCGCGGGGGCCGGGAGTACACCGACAACCCGCCCGCGTGCCGGTCCGCGGGCCGGGCGGAGTACCTGGACTGCCTGCGCGACGCGGGCTACCGCACGGTGCTGTACCTGCACCCGCCGGACCGCTACTGGCGTTTCCAGTGGACGGAGACGGGGATCCTGCTGGTGCTCTCCGCGGGGCTGGCCGGGCTCACCGTGCGGCGGCTGCGGTCATGACAGTTCCGCCTCCCCGGAATTTAATGTGTTGGTTGCGTTGGGGGACGGAGGGTTCTGCCTGGTCACGTACTTGTGGCTGGCCTGCGTCACGTTCCCCTGAGGTGTGGTTGCGAAGCCCTCGGCCTGATTCGATCTTGGGGTTGACACAAGGGGTGTCATGAGCGGTCCGGGTCGCGCGGGAGGATGCGGCGGGGGAGTCCGTGCGGGCGCGGGCGGGGCTGCCACTCGCGCGGGTAGCCCAACGAGACCTCCTCGAAGCGGACCCCGTCGTGCACCGTCGATCGCGGGATGTGCAGGTGGCCGTAGACCATGGCCGCCACATCGAAGCGGACGTGCCAGTCGGCGGTCGCCTCGGTGCCGCACCACTGGGCGAACTCGGGGTAGCGCAGGACCCGCGTCGGCTCGCGGACGAGCGGGTAGTGGTTGACCAGCACGGCCGGCGTCTCGATCTCGGCCAGCCGCTTCTCGGTCGCCTCGACCCGGGCACGGCACCATGCGTCGCGAGTCGGGTACGGGTCGGGGTGCAGCAGGTACTCGTCGGTGCACACCACGCCGGTCCGGTGGGCGTAGGCGAGGCCCTCCTCCAAGGTGGCGCAGCCCTCGGGCCGGAACGTGTAGTCGTAGAGCAGGAACAGCGGCGCGACCGTGACCGGCCCGTCCGGCCCGGGCCACCGCGGGTACGGGTCCTCGGGCGTGAGCACGTCGAGCCGGCGGGCCATCTCCACCAGCGCCTCGTACCGCTCGACCCCGCGCAGGGTCACCGGGTCGTCCGGCGGGGTCCACAGCTCGTGGTTGCCCGGCGCCCAGATGACCTTGGCGAACCTCTCGCGCAGCAGCCCGAGTGCCCACTCCACGCTCGCGAACCGTTCGGCGACGTCGCCCGCGACCAGCAGCCAGTCCTCCGGCGACGCCGAGCGCAGGCCGCGCACGACCTCGCGGTTGTCGGAGTAGGAGACGTGCAGATCGCTGACCGCGTACAGATCACTCACGACGCCCGACCCTAACGGCCCCGTTATCCGCCTCGACCTACCGTCGTGCTGAACAATGGCCGTGACCACTTCTGTGGGGGAAGGAGCCGTGGTGCGCGGACTGACCGCTTCCGCCGGCGTCGTGGTATTCGCCGCGACGCTGCTGGTGGCGCCCAGCCCGGCGGCAGCCCAGCCGACCACGGTCGCCGGCCTGCTCGCGCACTACCACGACCTGAGCCAGGAGGCGGAGCGAGTCAACGAGGAGCTGCTGATCCTGCGCGAGCGGGTGGCCGCGCAGCGGCGCACCTCGGCGGCGGCGACCAGGGCCGCGAACGACGTGAGGGCCGCGGCCGACGCCGCGCGGGGCACGGTCAACGCGGCGCAGGACCTGGACCAGGTCGCCGCCGCGCTCGCCGCGCGGGACGGTCGCGACGCGCTGTCCGCGCTCGCCGACAGCACCAGCCCCGACGACCTGCTCGGCCGGCTCGAGGCGGCCGGCCTGGCCCAGCGC
>NZ_JBOHGB010000222.1:0-8515 GCF_050699935.1 Actinophytocola sp. | reverse complement strand
GCCGCCGCCCCTCGAGCTGCACCGCGCGGACGCCGGGCCTCGTGGTGACCGCCCACCGCCGACGGCTGAGCTGCCGCGCCTCGAACCGGCCGAGTCGACGGGCTCGCGGCTGAGCCCGGTGCGGCGCCCCGATCCGGCGCCGGAGCCCGCGCCGGAGCCCGCCGGGGCGGCCGCCGCGTTCGCGCAGGAGCGACCGCCGGAGGAGCCCGGGGACAAGCCGGACGACCAGCCGCAGTCCGCGCTGCGCATCGAGACGCCGACCAACTCCCGGCCGTCGCCGCGCCGCCGGCCGAAGTCGAAGGACGCGACGCGGCCACGGCTGCTGCCGGCGAGCAAGGACAGCCACGCCGCGGCGTTCGGGGACGACATCCTCAACACCCAGGAGCGCAACCTCCTGCGCGAGCTGCAGGACGAGCTGGCCCGGCGCGAGCAGCAGGACAAGGGCAGCACGTCGTCGTCCACGTGGTCGGGCCGGCACGGCAGGCCGGGCGTCGACTCCGCCCGCGCGTCCGGCGCACCCACGATGATCAACGGCGTGCCGCCGCACCCGGACGGGCGTGGCTAGCCGGTGACCTGCTCGGTCGCGCGAGTGGCCGTGTCGGTGACCTTGTCTGTGACCGCGCGCAGCAGGCGCTGGAGGTGCAGGCCGCGGCGGATGTCGCACGGGTGCTCGACGCGGCCCTCGCGCACCATCGCGAGGAAGGCGTCCAGCAGCGCGGCATAGCGTGCCCGTGCGTCGCCGCTCGCGTCGAACTCGCGGTAGCCGTGCACGCCGAACACGGCGAAGTCGTTGATCGGCGGGTCGGCGGGCGTGTGCATGGTGAGGGTCGCGGTGCTGGTCGCGCCGCCGGTGTGCTCGAGCAGGACGTGCCACACGGCGCCGGCCTCGGCGAGGTGTGCGGCGAGCACCTCGGTGATCGGCCCGAGCGCGGCGTCGAGCAGATCGAACACATGCGGGCCGATGTCGGCGAGCGCGCCGCCGTCGTGGCGCCAGCGGGAGAACTCGTACTTGGTGTCGAGGAGCGTCGCGGACATCCACCGGGCCGCGCCGCCGTGCCAGCCGCCGGTCCGCCGGACGTCCGCGAGCCAGTCGATCGTCTCGTCGCCGTAGCGGAAGGTGAGCACCATCAGCGTGGCGACGCCGTGGCGCTCGGCGGCGGCGACGAGTTGCTCGGCCTCCTCGACGGTGCCGGCCAGCGGCTTCTCGAGGACGAGATGCTTGCCGGCCTCGATGGCCCGCAGCGCGAGCGGTGCCTGCACGGCCGGTGGCACGGCGAAGGTCACGGCGTCGACCGTGGCGAGCAGGTCGTCGAAGTCCTCGACCGGCGTGGCGCCGGTGAGCGCGGCGACCTCGGCCGCGGCGTCCGGGCGGCGGGCCCACACCGAGACGAGCTCGGTCCCGGGGTGCTCGGCGATGCCCGGGCCGTGCACCCGGCGCGCCCAGGGGCCCGCGCCGACCAGTCCCATTCGCAGCCGTGTGTGGTTCATGGTCACATCCTGCCGGTTCCGGCGGTGGTTCTGCGTAGGCTCGGCGTGTGCGTGAGCTGCCGAAGGAACTGGTGCTACCGGAGGGCTTCGTCCCGCCCGAGGTCCCGGACCCGCCGGCGACGCCCAAGGACGCGGCGACCGTCATGCTCGTGCGCGACGGCGACGCCGGCCTCGAGGTGTTCCTGCAGCGCCGGGTGACGGGCATGGCGTTCGCGGGCGGCATGACCGTGTTCCCGGGCGGCGGCGTCGACCGGCGCGACGCGGACACGTCCCTGGCCTGGCACGGCCCGCCGCCGACGTGGTGGGCGTCCCGTTTCGCCTGCGACGTCGGCCTGGCGCGGGCGCTGGTGTGCGCGGCCGCGCGCGAGACGTTCGAGGAGTCGGGCGTGCTGCTGGCCGGGCCGTCGGAGGAGTCGGTGGTGTCGGACGTCCGGCCCTACGCCGAGGCCCGGGCGCAGCTGGTGAACCGCGAGCTGTCGCTGGCGGGCTTCCTGGCCGAGGCCGGGCTAGTGCTTCGGGCGGACCTGTTGCGCCCGTGGGCGAACTGGGTGACGCCGGAGGAGGAGAAGCGCCGCTTCGACACGAGGTTCTTCCTCGCCCGGGTGCCGGCCGGGCAGCGTCCGGACGGCGCGACGTCGGAGGCGGCGGACACCAGGTGGGGGCTGCCGGCCGAGACGCTCGACGAGTGGAAGGTGGGCCGGGTGGGCCTGCTGCCGCCCACCTGGACGACGCTGGCGGAGCTGGAGGACTGCCGGTCGGTCGACGACGCGATGTCGCGGGAGCGCACGATCGAGAAGCTGATGCCACGGGTCACCCGTGACGGCGACATGCTGCGCATCGTCCTGCCCGGCGACCCCGGCTACGAGACGGCGTCATCCCACCTGTCCCCGGGCGAGCCGGCATGACACCCCTGGTGTCAACCTCAAGATCGGATCAGGTCGGGGGCCTCGTACCCGCGTCTCAGGGGTACGTGAGGCAAGCCGGCCACGGGTGTGTGACCGGGCGGAACTTTCCGTCCTTCACCGGAATCAGCACGTTGAGTTCCGGGGAGGTGGAAGTGCCAGATCAGGTCGGGGGTCTCGTACCCGCGTCTCAGGGGTACGTGAGGCAAGCCGGCCACGGGTGTGTGACCGGGCGGAGCTTTCTGTCCTTCACCGGAATCAGCACGTTGAATTCGGGGGAGGCGGAACGGTCTCGTCAGGTCGGGGATCTCGTACCCGCATCTCAGGGGACCGTGACGCAACCCAGCCACAAGTACGTGACCAAGCGGAACGTTCGGCCCTTCAACGGAACCAGCACATCGAATTCCGGGGAGGCGGACTAGTCATGACCGCCCATCCCGCGTACGGCGAGCTGCGGCCGGTGACGCCCGTGGCGTCGGTCGTGCTCGAGCGCAACCCGGGCTCGATGACCCTGGAGGGCACGAACACCTGGCTGCTGCGCGCGCCGGACTCGGCGTCGGTGGTGGTGGTCGACCCGGGCCACGAGGATGAGCCGCACCTGGCGACGGTGGCCGAGACCGCGCCGGTCGAGCTGATCGTGCTCACCCACCGCCACCCGGACCACGCGGAGGGTGCCCCGTGGCTGGCCGACCGCACCGGGGCCGCGGTCCGCGCCTTCGACCCCGTGCTGTGCCGGGCGGCCCCACCCCTGTCCGACGACGAGCGGTTCGCCGTCGCGGGCCTGGACTTCCACGTGCTGCACACGCCGGGCCACACCGACGACTCGGTGTGCCTGCGGGCGACTCACGACGGTGCGGCCGCGATGCTGACCGGTGACTCGGTGCTGGGCCGGGGCACGACGGTGATCTCCGACCTGGGCCCGTACCTGACGTCCCTGCGCCGGCTGATCGAGGAGCGGCCGGGAACCGTGGCGCTGCCCGGCCACGGCCCCGAGCTCCCCGACGTGGCGAGTATCGCGGGCGAATACCTGGCACACCGCGAGGAACGGCTGGACCAGGTCCGCGCCGCGCTGGCCCGGCTGGGCGAGGACGCCGCGCCGCGACAGATCGTGGAGCTCGTGTACGCGGACGTGGACCGGTCGCTGTGGGCGCCGGCCGAATGGTCGGTCCGGGCCCAGCTGGACTACCTCCGCGGCGGCTGACGAGCGCAGCGGCCCGCGGCCGCTCAGTGTTTCGGCGGCAGCATGGGCATCACCACGTATCGCAGTCCGAGCTCGTCCTCCTCGACCGAGCTGAACACGGTCGCCCGCATGCCCGGCTGGATCTCCACCCGCACCCGCCGCCCGCCGAACGCGCGCGCGGCGTCGGCGAGGAACCGGGCCTGGTAGGACTGCGGCGTCCGCCCACCGTCCACAGTGGCCTTGACCGACTCCTCCGCCTCGCCGGCCCGCTGGTCCGCGCCGCGCAGCCGGACCTCCCCGTCGCCCACCTCGAGCAGCAGCACACCGCGTGCGTCGGTGTAGAGCCCGACCCGGCGGACCGCACCGGCCAGCGCGTCCGCGTCGACCTCCACTCGAGTGTCCACATCGGACACAGGCACCTTCGACTCGTGCAGGAAGCTGCCGTCGAGCACCGCCGTCGTGGCGACCGCGGACGCGCCGGCCCGCGACCACGTCAGCCCGAACCGGTCGCGGTCCGCGTGCAGCGTCACCGGCCCGTCGACCTGCTTCGCGAGCTCGGTCAGCAGGCCGGCGGGCACGAGCGCGTCGAGCGGCGGCGCGGACGGCCGCCAGGCCGGCGTTGCCAAGGCCATCTGGTACCGGTCGGTGGCCAGCAGCACCAGCCGGTCGCCCTCGGACCGGATGCGCACGCCGGTGAACATCGGCAGCGCCTCGTCGCGGGACGCGGCCGCGGCCACCGTGGCGAGCGCCGAGGAGAACAGCGCGCCGTCGACCGTGCCCACGGCCGGCGGCGGCGCCGCGACACCCGGATGCACGTCGACGTCCAGCAGCGGCAGGGCGTAGCGCGCGCCGGGGGAGCGGATGGCGAGCTTCGACCCCTCCACCACCAGCCGAACCTCGGGCTGCTCCAGCGCCCGCAGCGTGTCGGCGAGCGGCTTGGCCGGCACCAGCACTCGGCCCTCGGTGTGCACCACGGCCGGCCGCCGCAGCCGGGCCGCGCGCTCCCGGTCGTTGGCCGCGAGCGCGACGCCCTCGCCGTCGGCGCCGAGCAGCAGGCCGGACAGCACCGGGTCGATGAGCCTGCCCGGCACGAGCCGGACGAGAGCCGACGCGGCGGAGGCCAGCTCGGTGGTGGTGACGGTGAGGTCGAGGTTCATGGCGCCAAGCTAGCGGCGCCCACCGACAAAACGCGACCGCAGACTCAGCGGGCCGCGACCGCCACCGGATCGGGCGCCGGCGCATAGGTCGTGACCGTCGCCCGGCGCGCCCACACCAGCGTCGCGATCAGCAGCCCGGACACGCTCGCTGCGAGGAACGACACGGGCACGCCGACGTGCTCCACGAGGTAGCCGCTGGCCGACTGCCCGGCCGCCAGGCCGAGCGTCACCGCCGTGACGACCCAGCCGAACGCCTCGGTCGCCGTCCCGTGCGGGGCCACCAGCTCGATGGCCGTCGAGTGGGCGGTGGACTGGGGTGTGATGAACACGCCGGCCACCAGCAGGCCGACCGCCAGCGCCGCGAGGCTCGTCAGCAGCGACAGCGGCGCGATCAGCAGGGCGAACGCGCCGAGCAGCGCCGGCAGCCGCAGCCGCATCTCGCGTGGCCACGGGCGGGTGGCGTACCACAGGCCGAACACGACCGAGCTGAGCGACCACACCGCGAGCAGCAGCCCGCCGAGCGGTGCGTGCCCCGCCTTCGTGGCCGCCGCCGGCACCGCGACCTCGACGAACCCGACGGTCACGCCGAAGCCGAGCGCGGCGAGCGCGACCGTGCGCATGCCGGGGCTCGCCAGCGCGCCGAGCAGGTCGCGCGCCTCGCGGTCGGGCCGCACGGCGCGAACCGCTTTGCTGTAGGCGAACCCGATGCCGCCGACGGCCATGCACGCCGCGCCCACGACGACGCCGGTGCCCGCCCATGGCGCCGCGACGAGCAGACCCGCGAGCGCCGGGCCGAGGATGAAGAAGACCTCCAGGCTGATCGCCTCGTACGCGTAGGCCGCGTGGCGCAGCGGGCCGGCCGGGACCAGGTGCGCCCACAGCGCCCGTGAGGCCGAGCCGACCATGGGCTCGGTGAGCCCGACCACGGCGCCGAGCAAGACGATCACGGCGGTCGACTGCCCGCTCTCGACGGCGATCAGCACCCCGACCACGGCTACGACGAACAGCCCCACCGTGGCCACCAGCGGTCCGGTCGGCCCGCGGCGGTCCATGATCCGGCCCTGGATGACGGCGCCGACCGCGACGCCCACCAGCGACCCGGCCGACACCAGGCCGGCGATCGCGAAGGAGCCGGTCTCGCGTTGCACGTAGAGCAGCAGGGAGAGGCCAATCATCGCGATGGGCATGCGGGCGAGCAGGGACATGAGCGCGGGCACGCCCGCGCCGGGCGTGGTCAGCGCGGCACGGTAGTCGGCGAGGCGAGCAGAGTGGGACACGCGTACCAGTATGCAAGGTTTGGTACGCGCGTACCAGTTATTGTTCTTTCGTTATGTGTACGCCGAGCGTGATGCCTCGACCTCGGTACCGAGTGGTAAGTCTCGGTTCAGTAACGGTGAGCCGAAATCCGGGCGACTCGCACAACGGACGGGTACGTCAGAGAGTCCTGTCAGTGAAGTCGAGTAGGTTCTTCCCGCGCGCGGGGTAACGATCGGCGTGCGCGAGACGTTGAAACCACGAAAGCTCCCTCCGGCGATCTTGGGTCGGGGCCTAACGTCCGGAGGGCGGGGAGCGTGGACCGTCGGGGGATGGTGCACGCAAAGCAAGAAGCCGGTGCGCCGCGTCGGGGGCGGCGCCCGGCTTCTTCTTCGTGAGACGGCTCAGCGCGCCCGGCGTGCCAGCCGCTCCGGGTCCAGGATCAGCACGCTCTTGCCCTCGAGCCGCAGCCAGCCGCGGTGGGCGAAGTCGGCCAGTGCCTTGTTGACGGTCTCCCGGGAGGCGCCGACGTACTGGGCGATCTCCTCCTGGGTGAGGTCGTGCATGACGCGCAGCAGCCCGGCCTCCTGGCTGCCGAACCGCTGGGCGAACTGCAGCAGTGCCTTCGCGACGCGGCCCGGCACGTCGGTGAAGATCAGGTCGGCCAGCATGCCGTTGGTCCGGCGCAGCCTGCGGGCCACGACCCGCAGCAGTTGCTCGGCGATCTCGGGCCGGGTCGCGATCCACTGGCGCAACGCCGGGCGGTCCATCGTGCGCGCGACCACCTCGGTGACCGTCGTGGCCGTCGAGGTGCGCGGGCCCGGATCGAAGATCGACAACTCGCCGAACATGTCGGCGGGCCCGAAGATCCCCAGCAGGTTCTCCCGGCCGTCCGGCGACTTCCGGCCGAGCTTCACCTTGCCCGACTGGATGATGTAGAGGCGATCGCCGGGCTCGCCCTCCGCGAAGATCACGTGCCCGCGCGGAAACTCGACGGACTCCAACGTCTGGGCCAGTGCTTCGGCCGCGGCCGGTTCCACGCCCTGGAAGATGCCGGCCCTGGCAAGGGTCTCGTCCACCTTCGTCCCTCCCGATCAGACTCGAGCCGGCGCCGCCGACCCAGGATCCGAGGCACCAGCGCCCCTGATCACCATGAGTGTAGGGCGTATGCAGTGGATCATTGCGCAGGGCCGCACCGCAGGTCGAGCCGGTACAGCGCCGCGGGCGAGAGCGTACTCCGCGGTAGGAGTCAGACGCGGACCTTGGCGCGGCGAGCCTTGGGCCGACCCCGGCGGCGCAGCCGGAACATCTCCAGCGCGCGCCCGATGCCGTGCCCGTACAGCGCCCTGACCTCGTCCGGTCGCGCGTTCTCGAGCAGCTCCTCGACCTCGTCCTCCTGGACGGCGACATGCCGCAGCCGCGCCTCTACCCGCTCCATGAACAGGGCGAAGAACATGACCACGAAGGGCACTGCGAACACGAACCAGACAGTCATGGTGTCGTCGATCCTCGCTCAGGTCGGTGCGGCCGGCTCGGACGTGGGCCCGCCGGGCGTGTCCGCGGGCACCTGTCCAAGGAGACGTCCGGGGCGGGGTTGAGGTTCAGTTGGGGCCCGTAGGCTAGCGGTGTGCCGCCAGCCACCCGTCAACTACCCCGCAGTGGCGCCGGGAAAACCGCGCCCGCCCCGAGCACCGCGCTGGTGCGCCGCGCGCGCCGGATGACCCGTACGCTCGCCGAGGCCTTTCCGGACGCGCACTGCGAACTGGACTTCACGAACCCGCTCGAGCTCGCCGTCGCCACGATCCTGTCCGCGCAGAGCACCGACGTACGGGTCAACCTGACCACGCCGGCCCTGTTCGCGCGCTACCGCACGGCCGCGGACTACGCGGGCGCCGACCGCACCGAGCTCGAGGAGCTGATCCGGTCGACCGGCTTCTACCGGAACAAGACCACGTCGCTGATCGGCCTCGGCACCGCGCTCGTCGAGCGGTTCGGCGGCGAGGTGCCGAACAAGCTGGCGGACCTCGTCACGCTGCCCGGCATCGGCCGCAAGACCGCGAACGTCATCCTCGGCAACGCGTTCGGCATCCCGGGGATCACGGTCGACACGCACTTCGGCCGGCTCGTGCGCCGCTTCGGGTGGACCGGGGAGCAGGACCCCGTCAAGGTCGAGCACGCGGTCGGCGCGCTGATCCCCAAGAGGGACTGGACGATGCTGTCCCACTGGGTGATCTTTCACGGGCGCCGGGTGTGCCACGCCCGCAAGCCGGCGTGCGGCGCCTGCGTGCTGGCGAAGGACTGCCCGGCCTTCGGCGCCGGCCCGACCGAGTTCGAGCTCGCCGCGAAGCTCGTGAAGGGCGACGAGGCCGAGCACCTCATCGATCTCGCAGAGCGCACTCGCAACGGGTACCGGCCCGGCCGGGGCGGCGCGGCGTGACGAGTCCGGCACGATGGTCGATCGCCGGGCTCGTCCTGGTGGTGGCCGCCGTGCTCGCGATCTGGCCGCGCGGCCAGGAGCCGGCGCCGCCGGACTC
>NZ_JBOHGB010000221.1:0-8587 GCF_050699935.1 Actinophytocola sp. | reverse complement strand
CGCCGCGTATGCCGCTCGAACAACACCGGCAACTCCCGGCCACACAACGGATGAAACGGATGGGTGACCACCAATGAGCTACCACGAGACCCGGACGAGCGGGTCCTATGCAGTTCGTATCCCGGCGCGGACTGGCGGATCCTGCGGCAGGACCGGGAGGCGCCGCTGGCCCTGCACGACCGGCGCGAGATCCTCGACCCACTCCTGGCCTCCCCCGACGGCACCGGCCGCGTGCACACCGACGCGGGCGAGCTGGGCTGGGCCAAGGTCACCGTCGCCAGCCCCACCGAGCCCGGCACCGAGGGAACCTTCGTGGTCGGCTACCTCATCGACCGCGACCGTGTCGAGGTGGACAACACCGTCCGCATCCTCGCGCTGGTCAGCCTGGTCGGCCTGGTCCTGACGGCCGCCGCGTCGTGGCTGATCGCCGGCCGCATCCTGGCGCCGGTCCGGCTCGTCAACACCGCCGCCGCGCAGATCACCGAGCAGGACCTCACCCGCCGCATCCCGGTCGAGGGCAACGACGAGTTCGCCGCGCTGGCCGCCCAGTTCAACGCCATGCTCGACCGGCTGGAGCAGGCCTTCGCCACCCAACGGGAGTTCCTCGACGACGCCAGCCACGAGCTGCGTACGCCGATCACGATCGTCCGCGGACACCTCGAACTGCTCGACCCGCGCACCAGCGACCCGGAGGAACTGGACGCCGTCACGCGCATCTGCGTCGACGAGCTGGACCGGATGAGCCGGATAGTCGACGACCTGCTGGTGCTCGCCAAGACCGAGCGGCCGGACTTCCTGCACCTCCAACCCACCGAGCTGGCCGAGCTGACCAGCGACATCGAGGCGAAGATCCGCGTCATCGGCGACCGACGCTGGCGGCTGGAGGCGATCGGCGAAGGCACCGTCACCGTCGATCCGCAACGCATCACGCAGGCCGTGGTGCAGCTGGCGCACAACGCCGTCCGGCACACCGACACCGGCCAGGAGATCCTGTTCGGCTCGGCGCTGGACAGCGGTCCCGACCCGGCCCGGGTGGCCTTCTGGATCACCGACCACGGCCCAGGCGTCTCCCCGGACGACGCGAAGGTCATCTTCGAGCGGTTCTTCCGGGGCGCCACCAGCATGCCCGGCGGCCGGGGCGGCGCCGGGCTCGGCCTGCCCATCGTCCGCGCCATCGCCGAGGCCCACGGCGGCGAGGTCAAGCTGGTCTCCACGCCGGGTGCCGGCGCCACCTTCGGCCTCGACCTCCCCACCAACCCACCCAGCACGCCAGGGACGTCGCCATGACCCGCATCCTGATCGTCGAGGACGAGGAGCGCATCGCCTCGTTCGTCCGCAAAGGCTTGTCCGCCAACGGTTTCGATCCCCACATCGTGGCCGACGGGCCCAGCGCCATCCAGGCCGCCCGCACCGGATCGTTCGACCTGGTGATCCTCGACATCGGACTCCCCGGCCAGGACGGGTTCAGCGTGCTGCGCTCGCTCCGCGAGTCCCGTGTGGACACACCAGTGATCATCCTGACCGCGCGCGACTCCCTCACCGACACGGTCGCGGGCCTGGAGGGCGGCGCCGACGACTACATGACGAAGCCCTTCCGGTTCGACGAGCTCCTCGCCCGCGTGCGGCTGCGGCTGCGGCGCAGCGAGAGCACGCCGGAGGCGACCCTGCTCAGCGCGGGCGAGCTGGCCCTGGACCTGCGCACCCGCCGGGCCCAGGTCGCCGGGCGGACCGTCGACCTCACCGCCCGCGAGTTCATGCTGCTGGAGCTGTTCCTGCGCCACCCCGGCCAGGTCCTCTCGCGAGAGCAGATCCTCGCCCACGTGTGGGGGTACGACTTCGACCCCGGCTCCAACATCGTCGACGTCTACGTCCGCGCTCTCCGGCGCAAGCTCGGCGCCCACCACATCACCACGGTCCGCGGCATGGGCTACGCCATCGGCCGCTGACCGGTGTCACCAGGGGAGGTCGTGGCGGATCCGGTCGAGCCAGCGGTCGACGGTGTTCTCGTAGCGTCCGGGGTCGTGGGTGCGCTGGGCCCGGCCGACGGCGGCGAGGACCGGGCCGCGGACCTCGTCCGCCCACCGGGGCAGGACGTAGACGAGCGTGGCGTAGTCGGCGCGCATGCGGATGCCGGCGACGAACTCGTAGCCGCGGGTGACCTCGGCGACGTTCATCCCGTAGACGGTGCGCGGAACGGCCCCGGTGATGCTGCGGATCACGATCACGGTGGGGCGGGCGTCCGCGACCCGGGCGGTGACGTCCGCGCCGTGCGCCACGGGCTCGTCGTTGAGTCCGATGTAGTCGATGGTCCGCCAGCCGCTGTGGTACGGGATGGCGCCGGCGTCACCGACCGCGAGCGTGCGCCGCTCGGCCGGCACGTCGGCGCGCGCGAGGCCGTGGCCGATGGGGATGTGCGCGCGGGCGAGGTCGGGTCCGTAGTTGGCGATGACGCCGAAGTCGGGGGCCTGGATGCCGGTGACCGCGACCCAGCCGGCGGCCACGGCACCGGCCACGGCACCCGTGACCCTGCCGGTCACGCTGCCGGTCACCGCACCGGGCCGGCCTGACCGCGACGAGCCGGCGGCCAGCCCGGCGCCCAGGCACAGCACCGGGAACGCGTGGTACGCGAACCGGTAGAGGTAGTCCATCGTCGGGCCGGACAACGCGTACGTCGCGTAGGTGGTGACGACGGTGGCGCACAGCAACGCCCCCGCCCGCCGGGTTTCCCTGCGTACCAGCAGGAACGCGGTCAGGACGAGCAGCGGGGCGAGCGCGGTGGCGGTGGTCTCGAGCCAGAGCTGGTCGGCACGCAGGCCACCGACCTTGACGTAGAAGGTGTTCGGGAACGGGTGACCGTAGAACGACCAGCGCCACGCGACGTAGCCCAGCCCGGCCACGGCCGCTCCCGCCGACCACAGCCACGCACGCCGGTCGCGGCGGGCGAGCCAGAGCCAGGCGGCGAACGCGGGCAGCGCGGCGAGCACGCCCTCCGGCCGGAGCATGCCGGCCACCAGGACCAGCAGCGACGGCTCCCACGCCCGTACCGGCGCCGACTCGACCGCCCGCAGGCCGACGATGACCGCGCGCACCACGACGGCGGCGAACGCCACGGTCTCCAGGCCGCTGGTGAGGTGGAAGTACGTCGGCAGGAACACGACGAACGCGCCACCGGCGACGAGCGCCGCCACCAGCCCGCCTCGCTGGTGGCAGTGGCGCACCAGCATCACCAGGATCGCCGCGCCGGCGGCGAGCGAGGTCAGCTTCGCCACGGTCGGCAGGTCGGCCCCGAGCCAGGCGAACGGGGTGTGCCAGAGCATCCAGAGGAAGTTGGTGAACCCCTCGACGGGGTCCTCGCCGGCGTTCCACACCGGCCCGTGGCCGGCGGCGAGGTTGTCGGCGTACCGGAACGTGATGAACGCGTCGTCGATCGTGAAGAACCACGCCGCCCACACCCCGACCACGAACGGCACGCCGAGCCCGGCCGCCACGTACGCCCAGACCGGGTGCCGGCGCGGCCGCTCGACAGCCGGCGAAGCAACGTCCGCCGCTGCGTCCGGGACCGTCACTGGCCAGCTCCCCGCGAGCGCTCGAAGGACCCCGACTACGAGTCCACCACGCTAGCACCGCCGCCGCGCGCCACCGCTGCGCCGCGTGCCCTCGCGTCAGCGGGCGTACAGCTCGATGACCTCGCCGTTCAGGTTCGCCTTGAGGTAGGCGCCGCCGTAGTCGTCGGCGAGGTAGAAGCTCATCGAGGCCGTGCCGTCGATGATGTCGGTCTCCACGGCGAGGTAGCGCGCGGTGGGCTTGTCGACGCCGAGCTCCTTCTCCGCGCGTTTCCACAACGCGGGCAGCGCGTCCCAGTTGACCGCCTTGAGGTCGAGCACCGCGCGGTCCTCGTCCACGCCGTCCGGCCCGTCGCGGGTGACGGTGCCGCCCCGGTAGGTGAAGCTGTCGAAGCCGTTCTTCACGGCCTTCGTGGGCGCGGTCGCCGACGCGTGGTCGGCGTAGATGTCGAGCTCGGACACCTTGCTGCCGCCCATCTCCTTGGTCAGCGCGGCGACCGCGGCACGCGCCCCGCGCGGGGTGAGCAGGTCCTCCTGGGCCGTGCCGTCGGTGGCGGGCGCGGTGGGCGCCGCCGTGGGCGCCGTGGACACGCTGACCTGGGGCACGCCGGCGGTCCGGGTACCGGGGGAGCCGTTGCCTGCGGCGCCGCCCTCCCCGGGCACGCGCGACATGATCAGCGCGATCACCGTGGCCACCACGGCGGACGTGGCCAGCGTGGCCACGCCGGCCCAGGCCACGGCTCGCTTGCGTCCTGCCGCCCCGGTGTCGGGTCCCGGCTGGTACGGCGCCGGCCCGGCGGGCGGCTGGTACGGCGCCGGCTGCGCGACCGCCCCGGCCTCGGCGGCGGCGAGCATCAGGTCGAGCTGCTCGCCGTTCGGCCGGGCGGCGGGGTCGGCGACCAGGGTGGCGGTGAGCGCGGGGGTGAGCGGCCCGGCCCGCCTCGGCGGCGGCACCGGCTCGGTCATCACGGCGGCGAGCGTGGCCATCGTGCTCGCGCGGCGCAGCGGGTGGTAGCCCTCGACGGCCACGTACAGCAGCATCGCGAGCGACCACAGGTCCGACGCCGTCCGCGTCTCGTCCCCGTGCAGCCGTTCCGGGGCGATGTACTCCGGCGAGCCGATCACCTCGCCCGTCGCGGTGAGCGTGGTCGAGTCGCGCAGTGCGGCGATGCCGAAGTCGGTGAGCACGGCGCCGCCCTCCGGTCGCAAGAGGACGTTGGCCGGCTTCACGTCGCGGTGGTGGATGCCGGCCGCGTGCGCCGCCCGCAGCGCGCCCAGCACACCGCGGCCGATGCGGGCGGCCTCCTGCGGCGTGAGGGCCCCGTGCCGCAGGCGGTCCTGCAGCGAGCTGCCGCGCACGAGCTCCATGACGATCCACGGGTACGGCGAGCCCTCGACCTCGAGGATCTGGTAGATCGACACGACGTTGGGGTGCTGCAGCCGGGCCAGCGCGCGGGACTCGCGCAGCACGCGCTCCCGCTGCTGGGCGGCCAGGGCCGGGTTGTGCTCGTAGAGCGCGGCGTCCGCGGGGCGCACCTCCTTGATGGCGACCTCGCGGTCCAGCCCCAGATCGCGGGCGCGCCACACCGTCCCCATGCCGCCACTGCCCAGCCGGTCCAGTAGCTCGAAGCGGCCCCCGACGAGCCGTCCGGTGTGTCCTCGCTCCGACATCGCGCACACGCTAGCAACGACGTGCCGGCCCGGCCCCCATATCGGGGACATGGCGCCGACATCGGCAACTGCTTCGCATTCGAAACCGTCAGCCGTTCGGGACGGCGACCTCACCCTTGAACCATTTGGCCCTGTTGTCGAAGTCGCGGGCTTCGAGGGCCTCGACGATCTCGGTCACCGCCGCCCGGCCGTAGCGCTTCCGGTGACTGTCCGCCACCCAGATGGACAGGACGAACCCGCCGCAGTCCACGGTCGCCCCGCTCGCGGTGAACTGCACCGGCCGTCCGCCGATGCGCCGTGCGTTCCGCGGCGGCGGTTCGGCCTCGCCGGCCGGGTTCATCATCATCCGGACCGCGGTCGTGCCGGTGCCGATGCCCGTGCCGGGCTTGTCGTCGCACAGGTCGATCCACGCGTTCCACGGTCCGCGCCATCCCGGATCGAGCCCGTCCAACCCGCCGCAGGCGTGGAGCGCGTCCGGCAGCCGGCCGAACCGGACGGGGAACCGCAGCTTCCGCCGGCCGTCGAAGCGCACGGCCGCGGCGATCCGCGACACGGTCCTGCGTGCGTCCGGCGGCGGCACGTCGGACTGGACCACGTACCACGCGTCGTCCGCGTACCGCACCACCGCGGCCGGCTTGCGGGTCTGGGTGGCGGGCGTGTCACCGGTCTCGGGATCCGGCAGCGCCTTCTTGTAGAAGCCGGGCCGGCCCGCGAGCTCGATCGGGTCGCCCTCCTGCGCCTCGGTCGGATCGAAGTCGCCGGGCGGGTACACGCTCACCTGCGCGACCACGGAACCACCCGTGTCCAGCCGGAGGTTCGCCCACTGCGTGCCACCGTCCACACCGGAGCTCTGGACCGCGTAGCCGGACGCACGGCGGACCACGAACGTGATCTCCAACGGTCCGGCGGGAACGGGCGACGCTCCCGGGGACCGCGACTGGCCGGTTGGGGAACCTCCGGCGACCGGGAGGCCCTCCTCGTTCCGGCCGAGGGCCAGCGTCGTCGCGACGACCGCGCCGACGACCACGAGACACGCCGCGGCGACGACGACGAAGCGGGTTCGCCGCGGCGGCGGGGGCCGGGTCAGGCCGGGCTCCGCGGCTCGCACGTTCTCGCCGGCATCCAGGCGCGTGCTCTCGTGCCAGGCCGTCCCGCCCTCCGACACGACGTCGGCCAGCGCGTCGGCGAGCGCGTCGGCGAAGGCGCCGGCGTCCGGCCAGCGGCGGTCGCGGTTCTGTTCCAGGGCCCGGGCCAGGACCTGCTTGAGCCTGCGGGGCAGCGCGATCCGGCGCAGGCCGCTGTCGTCGTACTTCGTCCCGGTCAGCAGGTGGTAGGTGAACGCTCCCAGCCCGTAGACGTCGGCGCGCACGTCGACGTCCAGCCCCAGCTCGGCCTGCTCCGGTGCCATGTAGCCGGGGGTGCCCGCGGCGATGGTGTGTCCGGAGGCCTGCGCGACGTGCTTGGCCACGCCGAGGTCGCTGATCACGATCCGCTCGTGGCCGCCGGGTGTGCTCTGTACCAGGACGTTGGACGGCTTGATGTCGCGGTGCACGACGCCGAGCCGGTGCAGCACCGCCACCGCGCGTGCGGTCTCGACGGCGATGTGCAGGGCATGCGGTATCGGCAACGGGCCGGTCATCCGGTCGGCCACGGTGCCGCGGTCGGCGTAGGACATCACGAAGTACGGCCGGCCGTCGGGCAACTCGCCGATGTCGAACATGCGCACGACCCGATCCGAGTCCGCCCGGCGCAGCAGCCGCGCCTCCAGGAGGAAACGGTTGTGGACGTCCGGCATGTTCGCCCAGTTCTCGGCCAGCACCTTGATGGCCACCGGCTCGCCGAGCGCGTCGTCGGTGCCAAGCCACACGGACGCGAAGGCACCGCTACCGAGAAGCCGCGAGACTCGGTAGCGGCCGATCCGCTCGGGGTGCGCCACGCCGACATCGTGCCTCATCGGGCCGTCGCGGTGCGCGGGAACCCGACGACGACGCCACCTGCGGGTTACGTCCCCAAGTCACTCACGGTCCCGACCGCGGCGGCCGTGCTGTCCTCTGTGGAGCGATCGGTACCGGTGGCCGCGGGTGGACACCGTCAGCGAGCCTCGGCGAGTGCGGGCATCCCGACCAGCTCGGCGCTGCTGCGCCACAGCTCGGCGGCCTTGTCACGGTCGTACGACTCCGCGGACGACCGCCTCGGCCGGCGGCCCTGGAAGTACGTGCCGCTGACGCCGTCGAGCGCCTCGTCGGCGACGAGATGGGCGAGCGCCGAGCCGGACGTGCACGTCGTGTGGAAGTTGCGCGGCAGCACGGTCACCACCGGCATCACGTACCTCCAGGCGAACCGGAACAGCGGGTTGTAGTCGCGGGCCATGCCGGTCCCCGGCATCAGTCCGGGGTCGAACGCGTTCACGCTGGTTCGCCGCTCGGGCCCGAGCATCCGGTCCAGCTCGTACGCGGTGAGGACGTTGCACAGCTTCGACGTGGTGTACCGCCGGCGGCCTTCCGTCATCGGATGGTCGCCCGTGTCCGCCGGCCGCGCCAGCTCGCGGCCGCTCGTGTAATGCGGGTCGGGTAAGCCGGTGGGCCGCGCGGGATCGTGCGTGTCGCTTGACACGAACACGATGCGGGCCGGTGCGCTCAGGTGGGGTAGTAACAGGTTGGTCAGCAGGAAGTGGGCGAGGTGGTTGACCGCGAACGTCACCTCGTAGCCGTCCACGGTGTGCCGTAGACCGGTGACCACCTGCGTTCCGGCGTTGCACACCAGCGCGTGTAACGGTGGCAGGTCGCGTGTGGGCCACTGTTGTGCGAAGTCCCGCACGGCGTCGAGCGACTCCAGGTCGAGCTTCAACGGCGTGACGGGGGCGTTCAGCTCGGCCGCGAGCGTTCTGGCACGCTCGGTCGTACGGGCGAGGTCGCGTCCGGTCACGACGGCGTGCCAGCCGGGATGGCGGCGGGCCAGCCGACGTACGGTCGCCGAGCCGAGGCTGCCGGTGCCCCCGGTGATCAAGACAGTTCGCATGGTGTCCCCCTTGGCGAGCGATCACCGCCAGCATACGAACGGCCTCCTGAGAGAATCCTCAACAAAGAGACTGACTCCGCTCACCGGCGGTGTCTATTGTGGACCGTCGTGGGAACTGCCTGGAAGGACGCCTTCCGGGCGCTCAACGTCCGGAAGGCGTCCTTCCAGGCAGGCCGCAGGACGGGCGCGGGCGCGTGGACGTGGTGGCGCCGTGGGAGGTGCGGTGTTCGCGTTGGCGTGTGATGTCGGTGAGTCGTGCGTGGGAGTCGTGCTCGTCGAGGGCGCGCTGGTCGAGGTCGGCGAGGGCGGTGCGGTAGGCGGCGATGGTCTTGGGT
>NZ_JBOHGB010000220.1:0-8604 GCF_050699935.1 Actinophytocola sp. | reverse complement strand
GCGACCTACAGCGCGGGCCTCGCCGAGGTGGCCGCGCGGGTGCCGGCGGCACCTCCGGCGCGCGAGCGGCCGCGGGAGTGGCTGGAGACCGAGCGACCGAGCCTGTCGACGGCGATCGAGCAGGCCGCGGCGGAAGGGCACGCGGCGCTCGCCGGGGAGCTGGCGCTGCGCGTGTCCGGTTTCCTGACGCTGCGCGCGCACGACGACGAGCGCGAGCAGGAGCTGCGAGTGGCGGCCGAGTCGCTGCGCGTGCACGGGCCGGAACCGTTGCTGCTCAAGGTGTTGCAGGCGTTGTGCGGGGTGTACGCGCAGCTGGCCCGGGCCGCGGAGATGGCCTCGGTGGCCACCGAGGCGCTCGAGCTGGCACGGTCGGTCGGTGACCGCCCGCGCTTCGTCCGGGCACTGCTGCACGCCGGGCTCGCGTCCCGGCGACTGGGCCGCCTCGACGAGGCCGCCGGCCGGTTCGACGAGGCCCTGGCGGCCGAGCCCGACGGCACCGTGCTCGCGTCGCTGCTGGTCAATCGCGCGGAGACGGACCGCGATCGCGGCACTCCGGCGCCGCGCCTCGTCGAGCGGGCGCTGGAGATCCGGCGGGCCGGCGACAACCCGCGGATGACCGCGCAGAACCTGATCATCTACGCGTACACCCTGATCGACGACGGCCGCCTGGACGACGCTGAGGCGGCCCTGGACGAGGCGGCCCGCATAACCCGATCCCTGGGCGACGACCTGCACGCGACCTATGTGGAACAGACCCGGGCGGACATCGACATCCGCCGCGGCCGCTGGTCCGCCGCCGCGGCCCGGCTCGACCAGGCGCTGCCCGCGTTCGAGTCCTTGCGGAACAAGGACGGCACGGCCGAGGCACTGCGCGCCCGCGGGGAGCTGGCACTCTCCCGCGGCGCGCCGGCGGAGGCGGTCGAGCCCCTCCGCGCGTCGCTGGCCATCTGGCGACAGCTCGGCTCGCCGCTGGAACAGGCCCGGCTCCTGGCCCGCCTGGCCCGCGCCCACGGGGCCCTGGGCGACGCGACATCGGCGGCGTCGTGCCGGGACGAGTACGGCGCGATCCTGCGAGACCTGTCGCTGAGCGAGGCGTGCCTGCGCCTGCCACCCGCCTGACCATGAGACTGTCCCGTCCCGACTTCAAATCGCCACTTCTCTCCACCCCGGCCTGCTGCGGCCCCGGGGCCGTCCTCCAACTCCTCGCGAGCACTCCGCCGAGCCGGTCGATCACCTTTGTTGGAGCGGGCGCGGTGGGGGGCGGATCGAGGTGGCGCATGCGGCGCGCTCGTCGGATGACACGTCGCGGTGGATCAAGCTCCGGTTTCCTCACCTACGCCGAACCTACGCCGAGCAGGACCGGCCGATGGCGCCGGATGCGCTGGTGGAGCGGGAGCGCCGCGCGCTGCGTGAGGCGACGGAGAACGCGACGCCGCAGGAGACGTTGCCGTACTTGCGGCCGCGTTTGATCACGCGCACGGCCAGTTCGGAAATCATTCCTACGATGGTCTGACCGTCTCACATGGACATGGCGACGCCGACCTCGCGGTGTCGGCGTAGTCCGGCGAGCAACGTCAGTCCAGGCAGAACTCGTTGCCCTCGGGGTCGGTCATCACGATGAAGCCGGCGCTCATCGGGGGAGTGGGCTCGTAGCGACGTACCCGCGTCGCTCCCAGCGCGACGAGCCGGTCGCACTCGACCTCCAGCGCCGCCATCCGCTCCTCTCCCTGGAGTCCGGGAGCCGCACGGACGTCGAGGTGGACGCGGTTCTTGGCGACTTTGTCCTCCGGCACCTGCTGGAAGAACAGCCGTGGGCCGTGCCCGTCCGGGTCCTCGATGGCCGATCTCGTGTTGCGCTGCTCCTCCGGTACGCCGACCCGCGCGAGAAAGTCGTCCCACGCGGCCAGCGGATCGGCGTCCTCGGGCAGGTCAACCCCGGGCGGGCTGGGGTGGACGTAGCCCAGTACGTCGCGCCAGAAGGACGACAGCGCCCGCGGGTCGTGGGCGTCGAAGGTGACCTGGATGTGGCGGCTCATCGGGTTGCTCCGTTCGTAACGGGTTTCGTGTGCGGGTAGAGGTCGCGCAGCAGGCAGACTTCGGACAGATGGTGGATCAACTCGCGGTGGATGTCGCACCACATCGGTCATGGGCGCGTTAGCGGCGTCGGCGGTTATTCGAGCGCCCCAACGATCACGGCGATTATTGCGATGACGAGGAAGATGACAGCGAGTGCCAGTAGTGACGCGCCGACGCCACGTGCTCGCTGGGGTGGCGGCCCGAGTGCCCCACGGGAGAACGTCCACTTCGGTGCTCGGTACTCCAACGCGACGTTCTGGTTCGGCGCGACGTCGACGGTGATCTCCGCTGGGCCATACTCCTTCGGGAACCGGTAGGGAACGAACACGCGCACGTGGTGGCGCCCAGGCGGCACGGGAATGACACTCGTTCCCCACTGGGCGGGTACTGGATGGCTGTTGACCAGAATCGTTGGCCCATCCGGGTCATTGACACCGTACAGGGTGCCGCCGCCGAATCCTTGAATGCTGTTTATGGTGATCGCAGCCTGCCCCGGAGGCTGCGGTGGTGGCTGCTGGGACGGCGAATACCCACCGTGCTGCCGGCTGGCATTGCCGTAGTCGGGTGGTGGTGTGGTCATGGCAGCCTCCACAGGGAATGCCGGCGTTCTTGCCACGTATGCACGGTAGCGATATGCGCCACCAATGCCGGGTCAAACGACACGCACCGACGGTTCGGTGCGACCACTCGCGGCGATGATCGTCGCCGCGAGTGCTATTCGGTGGTCCTTCGTCCAGGGCGGCCCGAGCGAGGCCCGCGGGCCGTGGAGCACCTCGTCAGCTCGTTCGCCGAGGACGCCGATGGCCTGGCCCTCCACATCCCTGGCGTCATAGAGGTGGACCGCCCAGCCGCGTGCGTGCGCGAGCTCGGCCAGCACCTGGCGGTACCTGACGGAGTCCGCGCGGGACTCGTAGGGCACGCGACGTTGGACGGCGATGTCGTCGGGGAAGTCGAGCGGCCAGGACCGCATCGACACGATCGGCTCGGGCAACGCGGCGGCGAGTTGGTCCAGCGCCGCTGACGCCGCCCGGACCGCCGACGCGCGCACCTTCGCTACCAGCGCCGCCGCGGCGTCGTCGTCGAGAGGCTTGCCGTCGTGGTGGATCGGTGCCGCCGGCATGCCGGGTTCGACCAGCTCGATCCGCCGGCGGTCCGCGACCTCGTGGTCGGCCGATGCCGTGACCGCCACTGCCCAACCGAAATGATGGGCGATGCCCAGCCGCATGCGGCCGACCCTACATTTCGGCCAGACCGACGGGGTGGCGCCGCTGATCGGCGGGTTCGTAGCGGGTTGTCGGCTGGGTGGCTCGGACCAGGGCGCGCAGCGCGGCCAGGTCACCGTCGAGTGCGCCCAGGGTTCGGGCCTGCACCAGTACGTTGCCCAGCGCCGTGGCCTCGACCGGTCCGGCGATGACCGGTAGGCCGCACGCGTCCGCGGTCAGCTGGCACAGCAACGTGTTCCGGGCGCCGCCGCCCACGACGTGGATCACGTCGACGTCGTGGCCGGACAGCTGGACGGCCGCCGAGACAGCCCGGCGGTGGGCCTGCGCCAGACTGTCCACAATGCACCGGACAGTCTCCGCGCGGGTCGCCGGGACGGGCTGGCCGGTGCGCCGGCAGGCATCGGCGACGCGTGCCGGCATGTCGCCCGGTGGCAGGAACACCGGGTCGTCGGGGTCGATCACCGACCGGGCCGGCAAGCCTGCCGCCTCGGCGAGCAGCGTGCCGCGGTCGGCGTCCGGCCACGCCCGCAGGCACTCCTCCAGCAGCCACAGGCCCATCACGTTGCGCAGGTACCGGACCGTGCCGTCCACGCCCAGCTCGTTCGTGAAGTTCGCCCGCCGGCTCTCCTCGGTCAGCACCGGCTCGGTCAGCTCCACCCCGACGAGCGACCACGTGCCGCACGAGATGTACGCGAACCGCTCCCCCTCGGCCGGCACGCCCACGACCGCCGACGCGGTGTCGTGCGAGCCCACGGCGATCACCGGGGTGCCGTCGAGGTCCGCCGCCGTGCCGAGGACCGTGCCCGGATCGCGCAGCGGCGGCAGCAGGTCCGGCGCCAGGCCGACCCGGGCGGCCAGCGACGGCGCCCAGGTCCGGGCACGGACGTCCAGCAGCTGCGTGGTCGACGCGATGGTCAGCTCGGCGCCGACCGAACCGGTCAGCCAGTACGCCAGCAGGTCCGGGATCATGAGCAGCCGGTGCGCCCGCTCCAGGCGCCGCTCGGCCGCGAGCTGGTGGATCGTGTTGAACGGCAGGAACTGGATGCCCGTGACGGCGTACAGGTCCGGGCCGAACCGGTCGGCCGAGGCGTCCGCGGTGCGCCCGTCGCGGTAGTGCACCGGGTTGCCGAGCAGCGCGCCGTCGGCGTCGAGCAGCCCGTAGTCCACCCCCCACGCGTCGATGCCGACCCCGTCCAGCTCGCCCGCGCGGCGCACCCCGTCGAGCACGCCCCGGTAGAGGTCGAGGATGTCCCAGTGCAACGTGCCGCCCACGCGCACAGGCCGGTTGGCGAACCGGTGACACTCCTCGATGGACAGTTCGCCCGGACCCACCCGGCCGGCGATCACCCGCCCACTCGCCGCGCCCAGGTCCGCCGCGGCCACCCGCTTCACGACGCCCCCTCGCAGGCTCGGTCGCGCCGCTCGCGGTCGCCCCGTATCGAACGGCTCGCTCCGCAAGCTCCGCGAACAAACACCCCCTCACAGGCTCGGTCGCGCCGCTCGCGGTCGCCCCGTATCGAACGGTTCGCTCCGCAAACTCCGCGAACAAACACCCCCTCACAGACTCGGTCACGCCGCTCGCAGTCGCCCCGTATCGAACGGCTCGCTCCGCAAACTCCGCGAACAAACACCCCCTCACAAACCCAGACACCCCACCCACGATCACCCCGCGCTGATGGTTCGCTCCGCAAGCTCGGCTCACTCATCGCAGGAACGCCGCCGCCACGCCGGCGTCCACCGGCACGTGCAGGCCGGTCGTCAGCGACAGGTCCCCCGCGGTCAGTGCGAACACCGCGGCCGCGACGTGCTCGGGCAGCACCTCCCGCTTGAGCAGCGTGCGCTTCGCGTAGTACGCGCCGAGGTCCTCCGCCGCGACGCCGTACACGGCCGCCCGCTGCGCACCCCAGCCGCCGGCGAAGATGCCCGAGCCGCGCACCACGCCGTCCGGGTTGACGCCGTTGACCCGGATGCCGTGCTCGCCCAGCTCCGCGGCGAGCAGCCGGACCTGGTGCGCCTGGTCGGCCTTCGCCGCCCCGTACGCGAGGTTGTTCGGGCCGGCGAACACGGCGTTCTTGCTGGCGACGTAGACGAGGTCGCCGCCCATGCCCTGCTCGATCATCATGCGCGCGGCCTCCCGCGACACCAGGAACGAGCCCTTCGCCAGCACGTCGTGCTGGCGGTCCCAGTCCTCCTCCGTGGTCTCCAGCAGCGGCTTGGAGATCGACAGCCCGGCGTTGTTGACCACCAGGTCGACGCCGCCGTACGCGAGCGCGGTCCGGCGCAACGCCGACGCCACCGCGGTGGCGTCGGCGACGTCGACGGTCACCGCGAGCCCGCCGAGCTCCGCGGCGACATTCTCCGCCGCCTCGGTGTCGCGGTCGGCCACGGCCACGCACGCACCCTCGGCGGCGAGCCGCCGCGCGGTCGCCCGGCCGATGCCCGAACCGCCGCCGGTGACGAGTGCGACGCGGGCGGACAGCGGCCCGGGCGGCGGCATCCGCGCCAGCTTCGCCTCCTCCAGCGCCCAGTACTCGATTCGGAACTTCTCCCGCTCGCCGATCGGCTCGTAGCGCGAGACCGACTCCGCGCCACGCATCACGTTGATCGCGTTGACGTAGAACTCGCCGGCCACCCGCGCGGTCTGGCTGTCCTTGCCGAAGCTGAACATCCCGACACCGGGCACCAGCACGATGGCCGGGTCGGCGCCACGCATCGGCGGCGCGCCGGCGTCGGCGTGCCGCTCGTAGTAGGCGCGGTAGTCCGCGCGGTACCGCTCGTGCAGTTCGACGAGCCGGGCCAGCAGGTCCTCGAACGGCGCGGTGGGCGGCAGGTCGACAACGAGCGGGCGGACCTTGGTACGCAGGAAGTGGTCCGGGCAGCTCGTGCCCTTCGCGGCCAGCTCGGCGAGCCTCTCGCGCGACAGGAAGTCGAGCACGGCCGCGCTGTCGGTGTAGTGGCCGACCTGCCGGCGGTCGGTGGACGCGAGGCCGCGGATCGCGGGCGCGAGGCGGGCGGCGAGCAGGCGCCGCGCCCCGGGCTCCAGCGTCTCGATCGTGACGGGCCCGAACGGGTCCGGCCGGCCGTGCTCGTCGAGAAACCGTTGCGCCGTCTCGATGATCTCGCGGGAGTTGGCCTCGCACTCGTCGCTCGTGGCGCCCCAGGCCGTGATGCCGTGCCCGCCGAGGATCACGCCGATCGCCCGCGGGTGCTCGCGGTGCACGGCCGCGATGTCCAGGCCCAGCTGGAAACCCGGGCGACGCCACGGCACCCACACCACGCGGTCGCCGAAGCACCGCTCGGTGAGCGCGGGCCCGTCGGCGGCCGTGGCGAGCGCGATGCCCGCGTCGGGGTGCAGGTGGTCGACGTGCGCGGTGTCGACGAGCGCGTGCATGGCCGTGTCGATGGACGGGGCGGCGCCGCCCTTGCCGTGCAGGCAGTGGTCGAAGGCGGCGACCATCTCGTCCTCGCGCTCGGCACCGGGGTAGACGTCGACGAGCGCACGCAGCCGGTCCAGCCGCAGCACGGCCAGCCCCTCGGCGCTGAGCGTGCCGAGATCCCCGCCGGATCCCTTGACGTACAACAGGTTCACGTCGCGCCCGGTGACCGGGTCGGTGCCGGTGGCCTTCGCGGAGGTGTTGCCGCCCGCGTAGTTCGTGTTGCGCGGGTCAGCGCCGAGCCGGTTGCTCCGTCGTACCAGTGCCTCGACCTCACCGGCGGCCGAATTGAACGTTTCAACCATCGCGGTCAGCATGCTGGCGACGCACGAGCGGTGTCAAGGGTCGGTGTCAAGGTCGGCGAGGAACCCGCGTGGAGGCGCGGACGACCAGTTCCGGGCGGAAGCGGATCTGCTGGTGCGTGTGCCCGGGGTCCCCGCTCGCCTCCTCGAGCAGCAGCCGCGCGGCCGTGCGGCCGAGCAGCTCGCGCGGCTGGCGGACCGACGTCAGCGGCACGGCGGCCGCCTCGGCGAACTCGATGTCGTCATAGCCGACCACCGCCAGCTCCTCCGGCACGGACCGGCCCAGCCGGGTCATCGCCTGGAGCAGGCCGAGCGCGAGGAGGTCGTTCGCGCAGAACGCGGCGGTCGGCCGGTCCGCCGCGGGCAGGCCGGCGAGCCGCTCCCCCGCCCGGCGGCCCTCGGTCACCTGTAAAGCCTCGGTCTCCAGCCGCACCAGCGCGGACTCGGGACGTCCGGCCGCCGCCAGTGCCCGCAGCGAGCCCCGGTGCCGGTCGCGCACCTGCGGCACCGACATCGGCCCGCCGACGAACGCGATCCGCTCGTGGCCGGACTCCAGCAGGTGGGTCAGCGCCAGCTCACCGCCGAGCTCGTCGTCGACGGCGACCGAGCACCACGTCGGGTCCGGCGCCTCGCAGTCGACGAGCACGACCGGCGTGCCGCCGCCGGGCATCGCCGCGAGCCGCTCGCCGGCCGGGTCGATCGGGGTGATCAGCACGCCCTGCACCCGCTGCTCACGCAGCCGCTCGAGGTACTCGCGCTCACGGGCCGCGTCCTGGTTGCTGTTGCAGAGGTAGACCGCCATGCCCGCGGCCCGGGCGGTGTCCTCGACCCCTCGGGCGACATCGTTGAAGAACGGGTTGGCGGCGTCCATCACGACGTAGGCGATGGTGCGGCTGCGACCCGCACGCAGCTGCCGGGCGGTCTCGTTGCGCACGAACCCGAGCTCGGTGATCGCCGCCTGCACACGGGTCCGCGTGGCCTCGCTGACCAGATGCGGCCGGTTCAGCACGTTGGACACGGTGCCCACGGACACGCCGGCCCGCGCGGCGACGTCCTTCATGCCCGGGGACCCGCTGGTCATCACCCCTCCCGCCACCACGTGTTGGCGAAAGGCTAGATCAGATCCGGCGCCGACGGCGCACGGGCTCAGCGCGCGGCGGCCGCGCTCTCCCGCGCCCGGGCCAGCAGCAGCGCCCGCTCCCGCTCGTTGCGGGTGAGGCCCGCCGCGCGCTTGAACTCGTCGCGTGCCTCGTCGTGCCGGTCCAGCTTGGCGAGCAGGTCACCGCGCACGCTGGGCAGCAGGTGGTAGTTCTTCAGCGACGGCTCGTCGCCGAGCTCGTCCACGATCCGCAGGCCGACGTCCGGGCCGAACGCCATCGACAGGGCCACCGCCCGGTTCAGCTCGATCACCGGCGAGGGCACCAGCTGCACCAGCCGGGCGTAGAGCGCCGCGATCCGTGCCCAGTCCGTCTCCTTGGGCGTGCGCGCCCGCGCGTGGCAGGCCGCGATCGCCGCCTGCAGCTCGTACGGCCCGGCCTCGCCCGGCAGCGCCTCGGCCCGGGCGAGCGC
>NZ_JBOHGB010000219.1:0-8683 GCF_050699935.1 Actinophytocola sp. | reverse complement strand
CCCGCGCCCCGGGCCGGCGACGGCGGTGCCAGGCACGCGCCGCGCCGGCGAGCGGCACACCGAGCAGCCACCCCACGACCAGGACCGCCACGCCGAGCGCGATCCCGGTCAGCGGCACGGAGAAGTCCGACTCGGGCGTGGCGTCGGCCGGGTCGTCGGAGTCCTCCGGCACGTCCGGCTCCACCAGCTCCTCCGGCGGGGGCAGCTTCGCCCGCGCCTTCGCGGTCACCTCGGCGAGGCCGGCCACGGCGCCGGAGCTCTCGGCCGCGCCGCTCGGGTCCAGCGGCACCCAGCCGACCCCGGCCACCGCGACCTCCGGCCAGGCGAGCACGTTCTCGTTGCGCACCTCCACCCGGCCGGAGCCCTCCGGCGCCCGGTAGCCGACCGCGATCCGGGCCGGCACGCCGAGGATCCGGGCGAGCACCACGTACGCGGCGGCGAACTGCTCGCTCGTGCCGCGCTTGGTGTCGAGCAGGAACCGTTCGATCTGCGGCCAGCCGTTGCCGGTCGGCAGGTCCTCGGTGGCCACCCGGTAGTTCTTGCTGAGGAAGTCCTCGATCAGCAGTGCCGTGCGAAACGACGGGCGGCTGCCGTGCGCGGCCTCGCGCGCCAGGTCGGCGACCGCGGGCGGGACCACGCCGAGGTCGCCGAAGCCGGACCGCGCGGTCGGGTCGATGCCGGCGTCGTACAGCGCGTC
The DNA here is from genome assembly GCF_050699935.1 of Actinophytocola sp. Taxonomy (NCBI): domain Bacteria; kingdom Bacillati; phylum Actinomycetota; class Actinomycetes; order Pseudonocardiales; family Pseudonocardiaceae; genus Actinophytocola; species Actinophytocola sp. The sequence goes on along the minus strand of NZ_JBOHGB010000219.1, from coordinate 7,986 downwards.
CGGGTCCACGCGCGGCTCCCACCAGGCCAGCTCGTAGTCGACCGGCCCCGGCCGGTCGGTGACGATCAGGGTCCCGGCGGTCTCGTCGACCAGCGGTGCCACGCCGCCGACCTCGGCCGGCAGCGCCTGGCTGGGCACCCACGGCTCCTCGGCGGCGTCGGCGGCTCCGAGGTGGACCCGCGCGCTGCGGCGGCCGACGTCGGTGGTCACCGCCGGCGCGGGAGACAGCGCGGCACCCATCCGCCGGTAGTCCGCACCGGGTGTCCAGGTCACGCCGTTGAAGTCGGCCAGCACCACCAGCCGCCAGCGGTCCACCGGGTCGGTGGTGGTGTAGCTGAACACCGGCTCGTCCGGGTCGAGCAGCCGGTCGGCGACCTCGTCGAGCGGGTTGCCCACCCGCTGCGTCGGCACCGACGCCGGGCGGTTGTGGCGCAACGAGTACGCGGGCCGGTCGGCCGGGTCGAGTGCGGCGGCGAGCGCGGCTCCGGCCGCCGCGAACACCAGCGTCGGAACGACCATCAGGGCGGTCACCGCGCTTCGCCGGGTAGCCGGCTTGTCGTCGGGAAGGCGGGTGGTGACCAGCAGGGCGCCGGTGACGAGCGCGAAGCCGAGCCCGGCGGCGATGGCGGTGATGCCGGTCAGCGACACGTACGCCTGGCTCAGCACGAGCACGGCGAGCCCCGGCAGGACCGCGACCAGCGGCCGGCGCAGCCGGGTGAGCAGCTCGACCCCGAGCACCGCCGCACCCAGCACCACGAGCGGCACGAACAGGAGCAGCTCGGCGTCCGGCCGGGCCGGCCAGGTGGACTGGAGGGTGAGCTGCCACGAGTCGGTCACCCCGGCGACGAGCGCGCGGACGGTGGCGCCGGTCGGCAGCCCGGCCATGGTCGTCGGCCACAGCAACGCCTCGGCGAGCCCGAGCGACCCGAGCACGAGCGCGAGCAGCGGCCGCCACGGCACGAGCCCCGGCCGCAGCCGCGCCAGCTCGGCCGAGCCGAACGTGGCCAGCACGACCACCCCGACCGGCAGGAGCAACGCGGGCAACCCGAACACCGGCGCGAAGAGCAACCCGGGCCCCGCAGCGGCGAGCAGCACCCAGACCAGCGCGCCCCGGGACGTCATCCGGCCACCACCAGGTTCCAGCGGCGGGCCGCGTCCTTGGCGTTGGTCGCACGCAAGACCCGGACGCCCGGCACCTTCACCTCGACGCCGGTCGGGCCGCCACCGAGCACCACGACGACCGTGGTCGTGTAGTGCTGGCGCAGGCTCGCCAACGCGGCGAGGTCCGCCTGGTGCGCGCCCGTCAGCACCACCACGAGGCACCCGCCGTGGTCGCCGGTTCGGGCCAGTTCCGTTGGTACCAAAGCCGCGACGCCGCCGGCCGGCTCCAGCTGGCACAGCTCGTCGAGCAGCCGGCGCACCGACGAGGGGCCGCCGCGCTCGCGCACGTCCAGCCCGCCGGGGGTGACGAGCCGGCAGCGGTGCCCGGCGGTGGCCGAGGCCGTCGCCAGCGAGCCCACCAGGTCCACGGCGTGCTCGAAGGCCGCGGCGGTCGTCAGCTCGGCACGGGTGTCCAGCAACGCGGTGAACCGCGGCTGGTTCGGGTCGACGTAGTCCCGCACCATCAGCTGCCCGGTCCGCGCGGTGGCCTTCCAGTGCAGGTGCCGCACCTCGTCGCCGGCCACGTACTCGCGCACGTCACGCAGGTCGAGCGAGCCGTGCAGCGAGTCGTCGCTCGTCCGGCCCTCGTGGTGGTGGCGGGGGTGCCCGCCGACCAGCGCGCGCACGGGGTAGATGTGCGGGTGCACCCACAGCGTGGTGGTGTCGCCGGTGGTCAGCCGGCTGCGCCCGAGCCCGAGCGGGTCGACGCGCTGCAGGGTCAGCGGCCCCACCTGGAAGCGGCCGCGGCGCCGGGTCGGCAGCTCGTAGTGGTAGACCGCCTGCGCTCCCGGCGGCAGCGCGCGCACGGTCACCGCGTGGAAGCCCGCGCCGATCAGGTCGCCCGCGGTGAACTCGCTCTGCCGCCGCGAGCCCGCGTTCTCGACCCGCAGCCGGGCGAACGACGGGCGGCCACGCTGCACCCGGTCCGGGTAGACCTCCCTGGTCACCGTCACCCGCGGCCGCCGAGCAGTGATCACGAGCGCGGCCACCACGGCGCCGAGCGCGGCCCCGGCGAGCCCCCGCGGCACCGGGTAGCCCGCCCACTCGGCCAACCCGTAGCCCACCACGGCCGCGACGAGAACGGCCACACCGCGACGGGTGAGCCGAGGCATTAGTGCCCCCCGCCGGAAGTCTGTTGCGTCAGTCGGTGGATCCAGGTTTCTGCTGGCAAGACGCCGATTCGCCCTCGTACTGGACCGTACTCGGGCGGATCGGCAACGCCGCCAGCAGGAAGCTGGGCCGGCGAATGATGTGACCAACTTCCGGCGGGGGGCACTACGCTCCCGTGGCGCTGAACGCGGGCGCGGGGATCGCCGCGAGCACCTCGTCGACGACGTCGCTCGTGCTCCGCTGGTTCAGCTCGGCCTCGGCCGTGAGGATCAGCCGGTGCTCCAGGACGGGCTTGGCGACTTCCTTGATGTCGTCCGGGGTGACGAACGGGCGGCCGTGCGTCGCGGCGATCGCCTGCCCGGCGCGAACGAGCGAGATGCTCCCGCGCGGGCTCGCGCCGTAGCGCAGCGCGACGTGCTCGCGGGTGGCGGCGGTCAGGCGCGCGGCGTACTCGACGACGGCCCGGTCGATGTGCGCGACGCGGACCTCGGCGGCCGCCTGCCGCAGCGTCGCGACGTCGACGACCGGGTCGAGCTCGTCCGGGCCGACCCCGGCACAGTCGCTCATGATCACCAGGACCTCGGACTCGAGGTTGGGGTAGCCGACCGACAGGCGCATGAGGAACCGGTCGAGCTGAGCCTCGGGCAGCCGGTAGGTGCCCTCCATCTCGATCGGGTTCTGCGTCGCGACGACGAGGAACGGCCGGGGCACCTCGTGGCGCACGGAGTCGACCGTGACCGTGCGCTCGGCCATGACCTCCAGCAGCGCCGACTGGGTCTTCGGAGTGCCCCGGTTGACCTCGTCGGCCACCACGATGTTGGCGAACACGCCGCCCTGGCGGAACTCGAACCGCTCGGCACCCTGGTGGTAGATCTGCACGCCGGTGATGTCGCCGGGCAGCAGGTCCGGGGTGAACTGGATGCGGTTCCACGAGCCGCCGATGCTGCGCGCCAGGCAACGGGCCAGGGTCGTCTTGCCCAGGCCCGGCACGTCCTCGATCAGCAGATGTCCCTCGGCCAGCAGGGCCGCGACGGCCAGCCGCACGAGCCGCGGCTTGCCCCGGATGACCCTCTGCACGTTGGCCGCGATCAGCTCGTAGACCTGACCGGCGGTCGGTCGGCTCATTGTGGTTCCCAGTAGAGCTCGTTGGATTGGACCGGCCCATCGTCGGTCTCGACGGTGAGCCACACGGTCTCGTCGACGTAGCCGAACCAGAACAGCTCGTCGAGCCTCGCGGTCCCGTCGTCGTCGGTGGTCGCGAAGTCGTCGCCGAACTCGCCGTCCTCGGTCGACTCCCCGATGATGTGGTACTCCGTGTTCGGCTCGAAGCCGGTCATCACCAGGTTCAGGTAGGAGCAGTCGGGCTCGTGGCAGTCGGTTTCGGGGCTGTCGAGGTCCTCGCCCCGGGATATCGTGACATCCGGGTCCTGGTCGATCCGGTAGGACGCGGTGGCGCCGGTCAGCGTTCGGCCGTCGGGTGTGCGGGTGACCGCGCGGACGGTGAAGACGATCTCGCCGTCTCCGGGGATCGCGTTCCACAACGCTGACGTGCCTTCCACCGTCTGGTTCGACAGGCCGGTGACACCGGCGACGTAGTGCAGGAGGGTTCCGCCGTTCAGGTTCGGCTGGCCCCAGCTCACGACCGCGTCGTTGCTCTCGGAGTCGAAGACGACCTCGAGGCCGGGCGGCGCCGCGGCGGGGCGAGCGGCCGCGGACGGCGTGACCGGAGCGGCCGACGCGCCGGGACCGGTGCCCGCCGAGTTCGCCGCGGACACGGTGAACGTGTAGGCCCTCCCGTTGGTGAGACCGGTGATCCTGGCGGCGCGCACACCGCCGCCGAACGACTGCGAGCCACCCGCCCAACTCACGGTGTAGAGGTTGACCGGCGCGCGGTTGCCGGCGGCGGCACCCCACCGCACGACCGCCGAGGCATCGCCGGGTGTCGCGCCCACCCCGGGCGGCGCGCCCGGCGGGGTCGCCGGCACCGGCGGCGGCTGTTCCGGCTCGCGCGGCTCGTCGGCCGTGTCGTCTTCCGGCACGTCGCGGTCCGGCGGGCCTCGCCGCTCGGTATCGCCGGGCTCGTCCCCCGGCTCGCCGGCCCCCGGCTCGGACCCGCGCTCGCGCTCGTCGGGGTCCTCCTCGTCCTCGTCGTCCTGGTCGTCCTGGTTGTCGTCCTCCCGGCCGTCCTCGCCGACCGAGGTCTCGGCGACCGAGCCGTCATGGTCGACGACGAGCACGTGCTCGCCCTCGGCGCCGTCGACGTAGATCCGGTCGTCCTCGCCACGGGTGAGCCGCGGGTCGCCGGACTCCTTGGGCAGCGTCCGCGACGACCGCCGCTCGCCGTCGCCGTCGTAGGTGGTCACCGTGTCGGTGGCGCGGTCCACCACGGCGACGACGGAGCCGGTGGACACCGGACCGTCGTAGTCGCCGTCGTCGAGGTCGACCTCGACCGGCGACGTGGGGTCCTCGCCGGCCGTGTCGACGAGATGCATCCGGTCGCCGTCCGGGTCGAGGATCGCGATCCGGCCGGCGACGTCGAAGGACGCGACCCGCGCGGAGTCCGGCACGTCCACGCCGAGCGCCCGGCCCTCGCCGAGGCCGTCGGCCTCGATGGGGTGCAGCTGGTCGCTCGTGGTGTCCACGAACACGGTCCGGTCGTCGACGACCGTGAGCGCGCCCCCGTGGCCCTCGTCCACGTGCACCGGGCAGGAGACCCGGTCCGCGCCGCTGGGAAGCTGGCAGATCAGCCCCGCGCCGGTACGCAGCCACACGGTGCCGTCGCTGGTGGCGACCGGGACGCCGAGGTCCTTGCCGGCGGAGATCGTCTGCGGGTGCTCACCGAGCCGGACCACGATGCCGGCCTCGCGGTAGACCAGGTACGGCCCGCCGGTGACCTCGAGCGGTACCGGCACCTCGGCGGCGGGCGGCGTGGTCGAGTCGACCACCTCGAGGCTGGACTTGCCGAACACGGTGATCCGGTTGCTGCCGACGACGTAGCCGCTGGTGTCGCCCTGCACGACCTGGCTGCTGCCCTGCTCGCCGCCGACCACGACGCTGGCATCGACGCCCGCGGTGGCACCGTCGACATGGAAGGCCGTGCCGAGCGGGACGTTGAAGATCCAGTGCCCCTGGGTGAGGAACCGCAGGGCGTTGGTCGGGCTCGTCGCCCCGGTGACCGCGGCCGTCACACCCGCCACGAGGGCGGCCACCACGAGCAGGACCGGCACCCGGGCACGCCAGCTCCTCGTTCTGTGTGGGGGATTCACGGTCGAGGCCACACCGCAATCTAACGGGCACGGACGGTTGAGGGTGCGGGGTCACGCCAAATGGCCGGATCCGGTCACGGGGCTACCGGAAGGATGAGTTCGAAGATAGCGCCGGCCTCCTCGGCGTTGTAGACGGCGAGCATGCCACCGTGGGCCTGGGCCACCCAGCGCACGATCGACAGGCCGAGCCCCGAGGAGCCGTTGCCACCGGCCGAGCCCGTACGGAACCGGTCGAACGCGTCCTCGGCGAGCGACTCGTCGACACCCGGGCCGTGGTCGGCCACCGTCACCCGCCCGCCCGCCACCGAGATGTGCACGACCGCCCGCTGGTTGGGCTGGCGGCCGTAGCGCAGCGCGTTGTCCAGCAGGTTGCCGATGGCCCGCTGCACCAGGGTCGGGTCGACCATCACCTTGGTCGGCGCGGCGGTGAGCGTCACGCTCGCGCCGTCGGTCGGGGTCTCCTCGACGACGCCGGCGACCAGCTGGTCGAGCCAGACCGGCTGCACCGCGAGCCGGTCGACGCCGGCCGCGAGCCGGGCGCGAACCAGCAGGCCGTCGATGATGCCGCCCATCCGCGCGGCCAGCCGGACCGTGCGCGGAAGCAGCTCGGCCCGGTCGTTCGGGTTGCGCAGCGCGGTCTCGGCGAGCGCCCGCAGCGCCGCGACCGGGGTCCGCAGGTCGTGCGCGGTCTCGGCGAGCAGCACCTCCTGCTGCTCCAGCGCGGCGACCGCGGGCCGGATCGCCCGGCCGGACAGCCAGTGCCCGGCGAGGCTTAGCGCGGCGACGGCCAGCACGCAGCCGCCGACCACGAGCAGCACCATCCGGTCGTGCCGGTCCTGCTCGGGCTCGGCGTCGCTGACCGCCACGACCGCGCCCGCGTACTGGCCGTTCTGGAGGCGGAACGGCTCGGCGGCGATGCGCACCAGGCGCCCGTCGGTGGCCCGCTTGTAGCCGGAGAGGATCCGCCCGCTGTCCACCGCGTCGCCGGCGAGCCCGCCGAGCACCGCCGGGTCCATCGGCACGCACTCCCGGCCGGAGTAGTAGGGCTCGATCGTGCCCGGGTCGCCGGAGAGCACCGCGAACTGCGGGCACCGCGTGTTGAGCTCGTCGTCGCGGATGTAGCCGGTGACCACCACGTCGGGATTCGGGGACTGCACCAGGCGCAGCACCACCGCGGTGACCCGGCGCAGCTCGCCGTCCAGGCGCTGCTCACCCCGCTCGGTGTCCGCGTCGATCGACAGCCAGGCGAAGATGATCAGGCCGGCCGCGTTGGCCCCGGTGAACACGAGGGTGAGCACCAGCCGCAGGCGCCGCAGCCGGTCTGCGGAGGACCGGGTCATCCGGCGGGTTCCGCGAGTCGATAGCCCCGTCCGCGCACGGTGTGAATCAGCTCGGGTTCGCGGAGCTTGCGGCGCAACCGCTTGACCACCACGTCGACCACATTGGACATCGGGTCGGCGGAGGCGTCCCAGCAGTGCTCGATCAGCTCGGTCCGGGTGACCGCCTGGCCGGGCCGGATGGCGAGGTACTCGAGGACCGCGAACTCCTTGTCCGACACGGTCAGCAACACCCCGCCGCGGCGCACGGTCCGGCGCGCGCAGTCGACCTCGAGGTCGGCCATCCGCAGCACCGACGGCCGGCCCACCGCGCGCCGGCACAGGGTGCGCACGCGGGCGGCCATCTCCGCGACCGAGAACGGCTTGATCAGGTAGTCGTCGCCGCCGTGGGCGAAGCCGGCGATCCGGTCGGCCACGCTGTCCCGCGCCGTCAGGAACAGCACCGGCACGCTCCAGCCGTCGCCCCTGCGCCGGTGCACGTAGTCGATCGCGTCGCCGTCGGGGAGCATCCGGTCGAAGACGACGCAGCCGAAGGGGTGCGCGCGCAGCGCGGCGTCCGCGCCGGCGATGTCCGCCGCCGCGATCACGTCCAGCCCGGCGGCGGACAGCTCCGCGGACACGGCGACACGCAGGTCCTCGTCGTCCTCGACCACCAGCACGCGCACCGTGCGCCCCATGTCATCGAAACCTCATGTGTCACGCCCGATCGTGTCCCCGACGGCACAACGACGGGGGTCGGGCTTGATCGAGGACGGTAACGCCTTCGCCGCGGACCGCACAGCAGGCGGCCACCAAATGGCCGGAACAGGCCGCGGGTCCGCGGGCTCGTCCGCACGGGACCGGTCCCGGACGGTCGCTCCTAGCGTCGGCACCTCGGAGGTGAACCGTGGACGTTCCTGACCGCTCTCCCGCGGGTGCCATGCCCGCCGGCCCGAGCGTCCCCGCCGGCCAAGCCGCCCGCCCCGCCGCACCGCCCGCGGCCGCACCACACCCAGCCGCACCGCCCGCGGCCGCACCGCACCCGGCCGCACCGCACCCAGCCATGCCACACCCGGCCGCACCACACCCAGCCACGCCATGGCATCGGGGCCAGGCCGCCGCTCCCGCGGCGC
>NZ_JBOHGB010000218.1:0-8825 GCF_050699935.1 Actinophytocola sp. | reverse complement strand
CAAACCCTCAGTGCGCGGCGGGTTCCCCCGGCTGGAGATCCTCGAACGCTTCGCCGAAGTCCTCGGCGCCCCACTCAAAGAGGTCACCGCCGCGTTCGCCAAAGACGCCCGGCTCGAACTCTTCGACTCCGAGCCTCTCAGCGTCGATGCCGAACAGCTGGTCGACCTCTACCGCCAGCTCGACCCCACCCGCCAAGACCTCGCCCGCGCTACCCTCCGCGCCATCCTCGACCAACAACACGCCGAACACCCCGACACATGAAGCGGGGCGGCCCGACCGGACCGCCCCGCTTCAACGACTTGAGGGTAGACAACACCACCGTGAAGCACGGTACGTTCGCCGCAGGTCAGACGCAAGCCCCCTGCGGCTCGCCATCGGCGCACTCGGCAACCACCGCGAACGCGCCAATTGTGGACGCCCCCGCCTGCTCATCCTGGAACGTTTCGTCGAAGTCCTGTGGGCCACTCATTCCCTCGTCCTCAGCCCCGAAGACCAAGCTCTCGCCCGCGCTATCCGCCACCCCCCGTATCCGGAAATGGAACGGGACGGCTCCTTGACGTGCAGCCCCGATGGCGGGTTTGACCTGGATAGATCAGCCCGGGTCAGCCATTCCACGCGTGCCAGAACGGCGTCCGGTCCTCGCCAGCCGCCAAGAGCGCGGTCTTCAGCGACCCTGGCCGCACATCGGTGTCGGCGAGATCCTCGGCGCGCAGCCAGTGGAACTCGAGGTGGTCCTCTTTGCTGGTGGGCTGGGCGTCGGCGATGTCCACCTCGAACACGAGGTTGATCTCGTGATGTGTGACGCCGTCCTCGACGTAGCCGTGCTCGACGACGCCGACGAATCCGGCGATCTTGGCCTCGGTGCCGAGTTCCTCGGCGATCTCGCGCACTAGCGCTACCTCGACGCGCTCGCCCGGCTCGACGTGCCCGCCGGGCAGGAACGACCATGACTTCGTCCGCTGCTTGGCCATCAGGAGTTGGCCCTCGCGGCGAATGACTGCCCTGGTGATGATCTCCGTAGTCGCGGCGCTCATGCGATGCCTTTCGTGTCGGTCGGTAGTTCTAGTGTTGCAGCTTGTGAATATCGCTGAACCGTCGGCTGAGCGGGTAGCCGTCGCCGTGGAACGGTTGCTGCCGGACGCCGCTCCAGTCCGTCCGGTGAGGGCGCTGCGGAGTGGTCGCAGCCATCGTTCGTGGGTGCTGGAGTCGGGTATCGGCCGTCTGGTCGGCAAGGTCCAGCTGACCGACCATACCGAGGTAGTGCTGGATCGGTTGGCCGAGCATCGTCGGGTGGCTGAACACGATGTGCCCGTACCGAGGTTGCTGGGCTTCACCCCGTCCAGCGAGACCGTTGGTGGTCGTCTGTTGATCGTCGCCGAGTACCTGGAGGGGCAGGACGCCGAGGAAGCGTCTAGCTCGTTGCCAGCGGATCTGATGGTCGACGCGTTGCGCTTGGCCGGCTCGGCGCTCGCCCAGTTGCACCGGGTGCCGGTGCCAGCCTTTGGTGACGCCGTGATTGGTCTGCGCCCCGGTCCTCGAACGTGGGGCGAGGTTGTGGCCTCTCGCGCGGAGTTGCTGCGTCGTGCCTACGGCGACCGGAACGGTGAGATGGAGAGCGCCTCGATGAGCGTCATCTCCACCGGACTCGACATGCTGAATCGTCTGGGTGACGCGGTGTCGCGATTGGTGCGCCCGGCTGTGGCGCATCTGGATATGTACCTGCCGAACATTCTGCTGGGCGTCGATGGCCGGTTCCGGGCCCTGTTGGACCTCGAGCACCTCCGGTGGGTCGATCCGGCGATGGATTTCGTCAAGCCCGCCATGTGGATGTTCGAGGGCCGTCCCGAGTGGGCCGACGCGTTCGCCAACGGCTACGGCGTCGCTGAGCGTCGTCCTCCGCTCTGGTCGGAGCGGTTGTCGGTGGCGACTGGACTGGAGCTGCTGACCGGTGTCGACTACTGGACGCGCGTCAAGGACCAGGCGATGCGGGAGGACTACCTCCGGCGACTGCGGAGATGGGTGCGTTCGGATGGCGCGGAACATGTCTGGTCCTCGGTGACGACGTGATCGGATCCGTGATTTCGTCGGCGTGATCATCCCAGTTGCCCGAGTCGACGCTGATCACATGAAGCCGCATCGGCGATGTTCGGGCCCAGCTCATCAAGCGCTCCTGAGCGAGTCTGATGTGTTCGGCCCGCGCGTCGTCGTCACCTCCGAAGCTGTTGACGTACTTCGTCCAGCGCGGCCCTCTGATCAGCCGTGTGGACTCGATACACCGCTCACGGATGCGATCGGCCGGAACGTGGAGAACGACGAGCCACAGGCCAACGGCGGCCAAGTGGTGTTCGATCCCAACACGGCCTGACGGGACGCCGGCAGTTCGTAAATTGGGAGGTCGAACCCGAGTCCTTCCATGACGCACGTGGGCGTCCACGCGTGCGCGAATCGGTGGTTGGGCAGGCCACTGCTCTGGAACCGCCGGTCGACGTCGTCCAGGAAGGCGGTCAGATTCCTCAGCCATGAGAGGATCCCGGCCGCGTGGTCTGCGGCGTCGCCAGGGGCGTAGGTGTGCGTTGTCACCGTCGCGGCCTGCGGCAGGGTGATCAGGGACTGGCATCCACCGCCGATCAGTCGAGCCACCACGCGTTCGTAGATCGACGTCTTACCGGCGCCCCATACGCCGGCCAGGACGCATCCCCTCATCGCGGCGCTCCCGCTACAGCGGCCGCGACTCGCGCCAACTCCGTCGGATTCGCCCAGGTCAGCACCTTGATCGGCACCGCCGAGGCGACCTTGGCCCACCAGTCGTGCACGTTGGAGCGTTCGGTGGCGGGTGGCGCGTCGAGCCGGCTTCGGAGATCGAGCCAATCCTCGGCGAAGAAGTCGGCCTCGCCGAAATCCAGGCGTTCGCGAAGGAATACCGGGTCTGGAGTCCGCGGCGCGCCGTCGGGCGAACGGACCAGGATGACGACCCGTGTCACCTGAGTCGAGGCGATGACCGGGCGGTCGAGTATCCGGCTGATCTCCAGGGGAGTCAGCTCCACCTTTCCGTCCACCAGCCCGTGCCCGCGTGCCAAGCGCCGGCTTCGAACGCTCGCCGCGAGACGTGGCGAGCCGTCGACCCCCTCAGGGGTGAACCGCCACGCGAGCGGGACACCGGCCGCCATCCATGAGCCGTCGCCGGACGGCGCGAGCACCGTGCGGTCGTTGGCGACGGATCGCGCGCCGTGGTCCTCGACCAACCTCGTCAACACGCTCGTCTTGCCGGCTCCTGGATGCCCGCCGACCAAGACGCCAGCGCCGTCGATGTCGATGGCGCCCGCGTGCACCGCTCGACCGTCGCGGGCCTCGCCGCCGCGCATGATGAGCTGGCGCACGATCCGGATGCCGATCGTGGCCGCCGTTCGTATCCGATCGGCGGTTACCCCGACGCGATTCGTGGTGGTGGTGATGACATGATCCGTCGTCCGTTCGGGCAGCAAGATCTCGTGATGGGTGCCTGTCGTCCACACCAGGTAGCGCTGCTCTGGATGGCTTCTACGAATCGCGTCGGGTGGCATGTTCGTGAGTGACGCTCGGACGGACGTGACGGCGTCAGCGTCCGCGCAAAGGTCGAGTTCAACGTCTGGATGGTCCACTTTGGACACTTGGTGGGCGCTGAGGTAGTGAGCCATCGTCTCGTGCACCAGGTCGTCCGCCGTCACCGAACACGTGCAGGTCGTCAGGTCGTAGAACCGGATGGTCATCAGCCGCGCTCCATGTGCGCCGCTGTCGGGTTCACATGCCGCGTATTGCGCAGCCAGCGCGGGCGTCCCGGCATAGTCGTCTTTGGCTCTCCGAGGGCGTTGTGGCCTACATGGTCGGCGAACCAGCGGGGCATGTTGGGCGGGCGCGACACCTCGTCATCGCTTCGAGCGGTCGGGAATGGTGAGCTGAGCCAGCGGTGCGTGTGGCGCAGGAGATCGGTCCCGACCTGCTGCCAGGACAGTTCCCGTTCCACACACTCGCGACCCACACGACCAAGTTCTCGAAGCCGAGTTGGGGCACGCAGCAGCTCGGCGAGGACCGATGGCCAGGCGCTCAAGTCGTTCTCCACGACGACACCTGGGTGTTCTGGTGGAAGTCCGCTGACGGCCTCGCTCGTCCCGAGCACGGGCAGACCCGCCGCCAAGTAGTCCAGGACCTTCATCTTCGCGCCGGACCCGGCAGTCAGCGGCGCGAGGGCCACGGTCGCACCTCGAAGAGCTTCGTCGACCGTGTCCACCCGTCCCGTGAACTCGATGTTCTCGGCCGGCTGTGTCATGTCGGCGGGACCGCGGCCGACTACACGAACACGCGCGTCGACGCCGGCCGCCCGCAGTGGCGGCAGCACGACGGTACGAATGGCCGTCAGAGCACGAGCGTTCGGCTCGTAGAAGAGGTTCCCGAGGAACACCAGGGTCGCGGAACTGTCGTCCGGTCCCCAGTCAGTCCGCTGGTGAGGGTCAGCGCCGTTGGGAAGCAGCGCGCTGCGGTCAGGAATCACAAGGCCGTCCGCCATCTCCGCCTCATGGCGGGTCGACACGATGACGTAGTCCGCGATTGCCAGCGCGGCTCGCTGCGTTGACTCGTAGCGGTCGACGATCTCGGGTGGCTCTCCGAGGCTGGCCGCCAAGGCGGCCTCGTCGTCGTGGACGTCGTACACCAGCCGCGCGCCGAGCTGTTCCGCCAGCTGGCGCCCGGCCGCCAGCAGCGACTCGGCCTCGCACATCACCAGGAAATCTGCCGGGACTGGCTCGAGTGCTCGTGCCAGCCACTCCGTGTAGTAGAAGTCAGCCGGATTCACCAGCAGGGTGTCGAATGTCCAGTCGGCTGGTGTGCCGTAATCGGCGCCGCGATCGCATAAGGCGAGTGTCACGGTGGCACCCGCCCGATGGCCGTGCTCCGCCAAGGCAAGGACCCTGGCAGGTGTACCCGCGAGCGCTTGGCCGCGCCAGATGTTCGGAGTGTCTAGCAGGAACACCAGAGAAGGCGTCGCGCTCACGATGCCCTCCAGCGAGGTTCGTCGGTGTCGGAGTCGATCTCGATCACGCGTTTGATCCCTTCCCGCATCGTCATGCGTGGCCACCCCGGCAGTAGTTCGCGCAGTCGGTCCGGTGTCGCGCACGACACCGGGCGTGCCCTGCGGCGGAGGCGGTCGCTGTCGACCTCAACGGCCGCCGCACGTCCCATCAGGCCGGCGACCATCTTGAGGACCTCGTATCCGTGCGTGGCGACCCCCGTTCCGACGTTGAAGACACCGGACCGGTCGGCTTCGAGTAACGTGACCAAAGCCTCGGCAGCATCGTCCACGTATACGAAATCGCGGGCTGATTTCAGGTCGCCAAGTCGCAAATTCTGGCCACGTCGGAACTGGTGCACCAATTCTGGAATCAAATGTGGATGTGGATCGCCCGGACCGTAGACGTTGAACAATCTGGCGATCGTGATCCCGCAGCCCTTCAGGCGGAAGGCTTGATCGCACAGGAGGCGCTCGCCCATCAGCTTCGAACAGCCGTAGACGCCAAGCGGGCCAACGGGGCTGCTCTCGTGGTGAGGATCGGAGCTGACCTCGTAGACATCCGCCGTCGACGCGAAAACGACACGACGAGGCGGATGCGCGACGCAAGCGTCGATGAGATTTTGAGTTCCCATGACATTGATGCCCAGAGTCTCACTGGGAAGTCGATCGCATTCCGGAATGAAATGGCGTGCGGCCAGGTGAATAACACCCCACGGGGACTCCGCCGCCACCAGTCCGGCAAGCTCGGCACCGTGCCGGATGTCGATAACGCGCACTGTGACGTCCGGACACCCGGAGAACTCACGCAGCCGGCGCAACGTGCCGGCGCTCCCGTCATCGACAGCGACTACCTCGAATCCGCTACGTCGCAGATACCGGATGACCGGAACCCCGATGAGGCCAGCGGCTCCGGTGACCAGCACGGTTCGACTCTGTTCGAGGTCAGTCACCAAGCACCTCCGCTTGAGGCGAGCGAGCGATCAGCCATCGCTCCTCCTCGTCCAGCCACGTGAACATGTCGGGCACGGTCTGTTCCGCGTCGAAGCCCGAGTAGGTCATGATCGTGGTGGGAAAGGTGTCCTGCACGTATGGCCGCATCCGGCTCGGTTCGGCGGCGGTCACCAGCTCCAGCGGCGGCCGCTCGGCCTCGGCTGGCCGGCGAACACTGCGGGCGGCCGACCGTGGCCGTCCTCGGCGAAGTCGGCGCCTGCCGCTGGCTGGTCCGAGACTCGGCGGTAGCGGCAAATGCAGCGAGGCCACCATGACCACTCCGGCACCGATCAGTGACACGGACAGCCAGACCCAGCCGCTCAGGACGCTTCACCGCTCCTGCCCGGAAACTCGCCGCGTGGCCGGACAGACCAGCGGTTGAGCAGGGATTCTCTGGAGATCGGTTCGCATGTGACAGGCCCTCCCAGGGTGTAGCCATCTGGTCATTGCCTGTAACGCTAGGTAAGGTCGACACTGATCACTGGCAGTTTTTCTGCCAGTTCGCCGAAGTAGCCGCGAAGTACCGTGGGCACTACGGCGACTACGAGGGAGACGAACCAGTGGATCTGCCGACCGAGATGACCATCGGCGAGCGGGTCGCCCGTGCGCGCATCGCTCGCGGAATCACGCAGGAAACCCTCGCCGGCCTGGTCGGCCGCTCTCCCGGCTGGGTTTCGAAGATCGAACGTGGTGTCCTTCCGCTGGACCGCAAGTCCGTCGTGCTGAAACTCGCCGAGGTCCTGGACGTTGACGCCGTCGTGCTGGAAGGCAAGAGCCAGGCCCCACACGTGCCAGGAGAGCACGGTCGGGCCGTCGTCGTGGGCGAACTGCGGCAGGCGCTCATGCGATGGGCAACACCCGCGATCAGCCCTCCGTCCACCGGCGCCCGGCACACCGTGGAGGAGTTGAGGCGGCGGGTCGACACGGCTAACCAGCTTCGTCAAGACGCCCGTTTCGCTGACCTGGCCATGTCACTGCCGGCGCTCCTCGACGACCTCCGCGACATCGCGGACATCGAGTCCGGCCAGAACACCGTGCAGACCATGGCCGCAGAGGCGATGCATGACGCGCGGTCGATGACGAAGAAGCTCGGCCACCTCGACCTCGCCTGGATGTCTGCCGAACTCGCCGGACAAGCGGCGCGGAAGACTGACGATCCGTTACTCGCCGCCGCCAACTCCTGGAACCACATCGAGGTCTACAAGTCAGCCAACGCGCCTGGCCCCGCCCGCGCTCTGGCCTTGGCCACGATCGAGGACCTGGCGGAGGGACTGGGTTCCGCGACCCTTGGCCACCTGAGCCTGTGGGGCACGATGCACCTTCAGGCCGCGCTTATCGCCGCGTATTGGAGCAACCGCCAGGACGCCGCCGCACACCTTCGCGAAGCGGCCGACGCGGCGACTCGGCTCGGCGGCGACAGCAACCATTACGACACGATGTTCGGCACGGCCAACGTGGCGATTCACCAGGTAGCCGTGGCCGTTGAGCTGGGCGACGCCAAGCGCGCGATCAGCCATGCGAGACAGGTAGGGGCATCGGGGCTTGGCCGAGAGAGGCGCGCTCGGTTGGCCATCGACCTCGCTCGCGCGTTCGAGCACGCCCGCAAACACGGAGAGGCGCTCGACTCGCTGCTCGCCGCCGAGAAACTGGCGCCCGACTATGTGCGACCGCACCCGCTCGTGCGCGAGATCGTCGGTGCCCAACTCCGCCGAGCACGGCCGGAACTGCGCTCGCTCGCCAAGCGAATCGGGGTCATGTGAGCGGCGCACGCACCGTCCGGGCCGCCGGGCTGCTGTTCGACAACGACGGTGTGCTGGTCGACAGCACCGCAGCCGTCGAAGGCTCGTGGCGCGCGTTCGCGAGCTGGTATGACCTGCCCGCTGAGGACGTCCTCGAACGCGTCCACGGCCGCCGCTCACGGGACGTCATCGCACACTATGCGAGCCGCCTACCCGTCGCGCCGGAGGAAGCGTTCGCGCGCTACATCGACGCCTGCATCCGTGAGTTCGTTCAAGTCGATCTCCTACCCGGCACGGCGGACCTCGTCGCAACTCTCCCCGCGCATGGCTGGGCCGTCGTCACCTCGGGTACCAAGGTCGTGACCCAGGCCCGCTGGGCTGCGGCCGGTCTGCCAGACTCGCCGGTGCTGATCACCGCCGAAGACGTCTCAGCCGGCAAGCCCAAGCCAGACCCCTACCGCACAGCGGCCGAACGGCTACGCATCGACGCTGCCAACTGCCTGGCCGTCGAGGATTCACCAGCCGGGCTGACCTCCGCGCGCGAAGCCGGCTGCAAGACCCTCGCACTGCTGACGACCCACCAGCGAGGCGAACTCGACGCCGACCTGTTCGCCGTCGACCTGTCCGGGGTCCGAGTCAGCGACAACGGCGGGTTCGAGGTGACCGTCAGCCCGCCGACGCCTGGCGAGTCCGGACCGGCCGCAGAGTGACCTCTGGTCCGTCGGCCAGTACCTCGGAGTTCTTATGCATTGACGTTAGCTCCACTCGGCCGGCGAGTGCTCGCGGAGAGCGCTCGCCGGCTCGTTTCGGATCATGTTGGGGGACCGAGTCCCCCAAACCCCCTACGGTGCGAGCTTCATCAGACCCAGCGAGGTTCGATTGATCATGAACCAGCGTCGGTTCGTCGGGCCGTTCTCGTGGTGGTTGTTAGAGCCTGTCTTTGAACTGGGTTAGGTGGTCGTGGCCTGGCTTTGTTGGCGGGCCAGGCGTCGGGTCATCATAGTGATCATGGACCAGTTGATGAAGGCTTCGGAATGTGCTGGGAGTCGTTCGT
>NZ_JBOHGB010000217.1:0-8948 GCF_050699935.1 Actinophytocola sp. | reverse complement strand
CGCAACATCAAGTTCACTCCGCTGGGTTGGGGGTTCGTCGCGATCGCGTTGCTGGGTCTGGTGGCCAGTCTCGCCGTGTACGCGGTGAGCACGTTCAGCTCTACCAGGGTCAGCGGCGACTACAAGACTGAGCTGAAGGAGAGCTACACCTGGGAGGGCGGGACGCTGGTGGTGAAGAACATCGATACCAAGCCGATCTCCTGCGAGGCGGTCCCGGAATCCGGTGGGCAGCGTACGCTCGGCGGGCTGCAGCGGCAGCCGACCAACCAGAGCTTCCTGCGGGGCGCGCGTTACTTCGAGTTCGAGCCGTGGTTCACCGGCTCGGCCGAGGTCACCTGTGACGGCGACGTCGATGTGTGGGCCGGGTCGAGTGGGTCGCTGTACAAGTTGGCCCAGTCCGGCATGCTCCGCCTCGGCGGCGGCGCCGTGGTTGTCGTGCTGCTCGCGGTGGCGGTGCTGTTCTGCCGCAAACCCGCGGCACGCACCTGACGCCACGTCCGGCGACCACCGAGGGGGAGTGGACATATCTCTTCTGTCGGTGGGCCCGGTTAGCGTGCGGGCGTGATGAGACGACTCTCCGCCCGGCAGACCCGCATGGCCCGCGCCGCGGCTCAGGGGCTCGCCGGTACGGCGGGCACGGTCGCCGACGCGGTGCGGCGGGTCGTCGGGGTGCAGGCGCAGGACGTTCGGGCCGGGCGGCTCGCGGTGCGGGTGCGCACGAGCGGGCTCACCGCGCACGACGTGGACGACGCGGTCCGTACGCGGGCCGTCGTGCGGACGTGGGCCATGCGCGGGACGCTCCACATGGTCGCGGCCGACGACTTCTTCTGGCTGGGCGGGCTCCTCGGGCCCTACTTCGCCGCCCGCGGCGTGCCTCGCCGCCGGCAGCTGGGTCTTGGGGACGACCTTCTCGACCGGGCCGCCGCGGCGCTCGAAACGATCGCGATGGAGCCGGTGACTCGCGGGCACATCGTGGCGCGGCTGGCCGACCACGGTGTCCGGCTCGACGCCCGCTCGCAGGCGCCTGCGCACCTGCTCGCCCACGCGGCCAACACCGGCCGGCTCTGCCGGGGACCGGACACGGCCACGGACGAGCCGACCTACGTCCTCGTTCGCGAGTGGCTCGGGCCGCCGCCGGGTGCGCACGACGAGGACGACGCCCTGCGCATGCTCGCCGAGCGGTACCTGCGGGGGCATGGGCCCGCGACCGCAGAGGATCTCGCCACGTGGTCGGGGTTGCCGGTCACCAGGACGCGCCAGGCGTTCGGCCTCCTCGGCGACCGCGTGGAGCACGTCGACGCCGCGGGGCGGCCGGCCGTCATGCTGGGGGACGGGCCGCGACCCGGCGTGCCCACCCGATTACTCGGGCACTTCGACGCCTACCTCCTCGGCTACCGCGGTCGCGACCTCGCCGTCCCGAAGGCGCACCAGCGCGCCGTCCAGGCTGGTGGCGGCTTCGTGATGCCCGTCGTGCTGGGCGAGGGCCAGGCGGTCGGCACCTGGCGGATGACGTCCACAAAGGACTCGATCCGGGTGGCGGTGGCCGGGTTCGGCGGCCGGAAACTTCCCGACATCTGTAACGAAACGGCCGACCTCGGACGATTCCTGGGCAAGCGGGCCGTGCCGGTGGCTTAACGGGGTGACACTCGATCCGGTGCGTGTCCGCGATGTCCTTTTAGCACAGTCGGTCTTCTGCGCCCGAACGGGGTACAGTTACCCGACCGTGACATGCCCGTCCGGGGGGCGTCGTCACCGTGCGGCGGATTTGACCTGGTTGTCGCCATGGACGGCCGAGGAGAGTGCATGCCTGAGACGACGCACGAGCGCACGGCGCCGGCCGATCCGTCCGTGGAGTCGGACCTGGCGGTAGACCGTCGCTTCGGCGTCTTCTCGGTGATCGTCCTGGTCGTCGGCGTGGTCGCGGCCGCGCTCATGTCCTGGTGGTTGCCGCTGCACCCGAGCACCGAGCAGATCGGCACCGGGCTGCTGCTCGTCCTCGCGTTTCTGGTGGTCGAGCAGCTCTCGGTCAACATCGACGTCCGCGGCGGCATCTCGTGGACCATCTCATTCACCGAGATCCCCCTGGCCATCGGCCTGTTCGTGGCGCCGTTCCAGGTCGTGCTCGCGGCCCACCTGATCGCGGGCGTCGGCACGCTGCTCGCCCGCCGCGTGCAGGACCGGGTGCTCTACAACACCGGCGCCGAGATTCTCGAGATCACCAACGCGTTCGCGGTCTTCACGGTGGCCGGAATGATCATGCAGGGCACCGGCCCGCAGTGGATCGCCGCCTACCTCGGCGCGATCAGCGCCCCGATCACCAGCACGCTGCTGGCACTGGCCGCCGTCCACGTCCTCGGCCGGCGGCTGAGGGTCGGCGCGGCCACCAAGCTCGTCTTCCGCACGCTCGTCCTCGGCCTGGTCAACGCCTCCGTCGGCGTCGTCGGCTACGAGGTCGCGACCAACGTCGATCACGGCATGCCGCTCGTCCTCGCCACCCTCGGCGGCGTCTGGGCGCTCTACCTCGCCTACTCCGGCCTGCTCCGCGAGCAGCGCGATCTCGAGGCGTTGTCCGAGGTCAGCCTCATCGTCGCGCGCTCGGGCCGGCGCGCGGCCGCCCGTCCCGCCGCCGGCCAGGACACCGCGAGCGCCATCCGGACCGACGACTGGCTCGGCGTCGCGCACCGGATCCGCGACCAGCTCGGCGCCGCGCGCGTCGTGCTGCGGCTGCGGTTCGACCCGCAGTCCCCGATGCACACCGTGGTCGCCGGCGACGAGCTGCCCGCCGGGATGGTCGACGTCGACGCCACCGGCACGCGTGCCGACGCGTTGCTGCGGCTGCCCGGCTCGCACGTGCGCCACTTCCGCCGCGCGGACTCGCTGCCCGAGATCCGGCACGCGCTCGTGCAACGCGAGGCACACGAGGTCCTCGTCGTTCCGCTGCGCAGCGCGAGCCACCTGCTCGGCATCGTCGAGGCGCACGACAAGTTGTCCCGCTGGCGCGGCTTCGGCCAGGCCGACCTGCGGATGATCGGCACCACCGCGAGCCACCTGGCCACCGCGCTGGACAATCGCCGGCTGCTCGCCACCCTGCGCCACGACGCCTACCACGACCCGCTGACCGGCCTGCACAACCGGCCGGGCTTCCGCCAGCTCGCCACCGAGCTGCTCGCGAGCAACCCGGGCTCGGTCATGCTGCGGGTCGACCTCGAGGTCCAGCCCGCGATCAGCGACGCGCTCGGCTACGCGTGGAGCGACCGGATCACGATCGCCGCGGGTCGCCGGCTGCGTGACGTGCTCGGCACGGACGTCCCGCTCGCCCGCCTCGAGGGCGGCGCGTTCGCGGCGCTGCTCGTGGACGCCGACTTCGACCGCGCGCAGGCGCTCGCCGAGAAGCTCGTGGCGAGCCTGTCCACGCCGTACCCGGTCGACCGGCTGACCGTCGAGGCCGGCGTCTTCGTGGGCTACTCGTCCGCCGCGGTGGCCGACGGGATGCTGTTCTCCGACGCGGTCGGCGCCACCGACGGCGCGGTGACCGAGCTGGACGTCGACGAGCTGCTCAAGCGCGCGGACGTGGCGCTGCGCGCGGCGAGGTCCAGCGGCGAGCGGGTGCGCGCGTACCTGCCGAGCATGGGCCAGATCTTCCTGCGGCGGTTCCAGCTGGTCACGCAGTTCCGTCAGGCGCTGGAGTCCGGCCAGGTCAGCGTGCACTACCAACCGAAGGTGGCGCTGCCCCGGCGCGAGGTCCTCGGCGTCGAGGCGCTGGTCCGCTGGCGGCACCCGGAGTTCGGTGACCTGAACCCGGACGAGTTCGTGCCGGCCGTGGAGGCCGCGGGGCTGGTCGACGCGCTCACCGAGTTCGTCCTGGACAGGGCGCTGATCCGGGTCCGCAAGTGGATGGACCGCCGGCTGCGCATCGGGGTCGCGGTCAACCTCTCCGTGCGCAGCCTCGCCGACCTCGAGTTCCCGGACCGCGTCGCGGCGGCGCTCGAACGGCACCGCGTGCCGCCGGAGCTGCTGACCCTGGAGCTGACCGAGTCCGGCGTGATGGCCGACCCGCAGCGCGCGCTGCCGGTGCTGCGGGCGCTGCACAACCTGGGCGTCGTGCTCGCGGTCGACGACTTCGGCACCGGGTACTCCTCGCTCGCCTACCTGCGCCAGCTGCCGGTGGACGAGGTGAAGATCGACAAGAGCTTCGTGTTCGGCATGGGCACCGACCTGGGAGACCTCGCGGTCGTCCGGTCGATCGTCGAGCTCGGCCACTCGCTGGGCCTGATCGTGGTCGCGGAGGGTGTCGAGGAGGACGCCGCGCGGGACCAGCTCGCCAGCATGGGCTGCGATGTCGCGCAGGGCTACCTGATCTCGCGGCCGCTGTCCGAGGAGCGGCTGGAGGCCTGGCTGCAGGCCCGCACCGCGAAGACGCGCAACCTCCGCGACGAGACGGTCCTGACGCTGCTCTCGTGAGCGGTCCGCGGCGGGTGGGTCCCCGGCGTCAGCGCGTGGTCCACCGCGTGATCATCAGCGCGAGCTGGAGGACCAGCACGCCGAGGACGGTCGCCCACTGCCGGCCGAACGACCAGCGCCGGGCGACCGCCACCAGGACCAGCGCCGCCCCACCCACACCGGCGGTCACGCAGCCGACCGCCCATGCGACGACTCCGGAGGTCGCGCCGAGCACGGCGGCGACGACGGAGAACAGGACCGCGCCCGTGATCATCGTCTCGCGCAGGTAGCCCTCGACGAGCGCGGCCAGTGCGGACGGGATGAAGCGGACCCACGCCCTCCGGCGCGCGCCGGAGGTCTCGGCGCCGTCGACGGCGTCCGCGCGGCGGTAGGCGGAGCGGAACAGTGGGCCGTCCTCGTGCGTTGGTTCCCGTGCGGGCACGGCGGCAGCCTATGCGGGATCCGGATTTCGTGGCGGTCGCGGGCCCGTGTACAGTCATCACGGCTCACGCGAGCATGCCCCAATAGCTCAGTCGGCAGAGCGTCTCCATGGTAAGGAGAAGGTCTACGGTTCGATTCCGTATTGGGGCTCGCGAATAGACTTGGGGGTGTAAGTCCCCTCAGGGGGTCTGGCGGTGTAGCTCAGTCGGTAGAGCAAGCGGCTCATAATCGCTGTGTCGCCGGTTCAAGTCCGGCCACCGCTACGCGGGTGAGATGAGAGAGAGGCAAGGCTGTGGCCAGCTCCACCGACGTGCGACCGAAGATCACGCTGGCGTGTGAGGAGTGCAAGAACCGCAACTACATCACCAAGAAGAACCGGCGCAACGACCCGGATCGCTTGGAGATGAAGAAGTTCTGCCCGAACTGCGGCCGGCACCGCATGCACAAGGAAACGCGCTAGGTGCCACTGGACCCGTCCTACGTCGGGCACAGCTATCCACGTTCGGAGATCTACCAGATCGGCCGGGAGAAGATCCGGGAGTTCGCGGACGCCATCGGTGACCCGCACCCGATGTATCGCGACGTCGAAGCCGCCAAGGCGGCCGGCCATCCCGACGTGATCGCTCCGCCGACGTTCGTCATGGTCCTGTTCAACCAGTACGCCCTCGAGGCCGTGGTGCGGGATCCGGGGCTCGGCCTCGACTACGACCGCATGGTGCACGGCGACATGGGCTTCAGCTACGAGCGGCCCGTGCAGGCGGGGGACCGGCTCGCGGTCACCACGTACATCGACGAGATCATGTCCCGTGCCGGCAACGACTTCCTGGTCCTGCGCGCGGACATCGACACCGCCGACGGCGAGCGGGTGGTCACCGCCCGCGCCCAGCTCGTGGTGCGGGCGGCGTGATGGCCGAGATCGCACCGATCACGGCCGGTGCCGAGCTGCCCCCGCTGGAGCTGCGGGTGCGCCGCGCGGACCTGGTCCGCTACGCCGGCGCGTCGCTGGACTTCAACCCGATCCACTGGAACGACCGGGTCGCCGATGAGGTCGGTCTGCCCGGCGTGATCGCGCACGGTATGTACACGATGGCCATTGCCGGCCGGCTGGTCACCGACTGGCTCGGCGACCCGGGCCGGCTCGTCGAGTACTCGGCGCGCTTCATCCGCCCGGTGATCGTCCCGAACGACGACGAGGGCGCGCTGGTCGAGCTGACCGGCAAGGTGCGCGACGTCCGAGAGGACGGCACCGCGCGGGTGGACATCACCGCGAGGTTCCAGGGCAAGGCCGTGCTGGGCAAGGCCATCGCGATCGTCCGGACGCGCTAGGCGCGGCCTCCGGCCCCCGGTCATCAGCTTACGGGCGAGGACCGACGGTTCAGGCGACGCCGAGCAGATCTGTGGACACCCGTTGGCATTGTGGATAACCGCCGGGGGTCCCCCTGATTTCCAGCCTACGGGCGGGCACCGACGATTCCGGCCCGCGCGTACGAATCTGTGGATGGCCGGGCGCATTGTGGACAACCGCGAAGGGGTCCCCCTGATTTCCAGCCTACCGGCGGGGGCTGACGGTTTGGGGCCGCGAACGAGCGCCTGTGGACAACACACGAATGACGCCTTCCGGGCATCCGAATGGCCCGGAAGGCGCCACTCACCGGCGGGGTCCCGGCCGGGGTCAGGTACGCGTGCCGAGCTTCGATCGTGCCGTCTCGACGTCCATGCCGTGCAGGCGCAGCAGGTTCTCACCCAGGATCTTGCGCTTCGCCGTCTCGGTCAGCTGCGGGTAGCCGTAGCCGTCGCACAGGTCCTGCGGGATCTCGAAGTCCATGAACGCGCGCAGCGCCCACTGCGGATGGAAGATCGGCGCCTCGCTGCCGTACACGATCTTGTCCTCACCGCACCAGAACAGCAACTTGCCGAGGATCTCGGCGAACATCCGCGGCGAGCGCACCAGGAAGTTGATCGTAGCGGCGAGGGATGCGTAGAGGTTCGGGTAGCGGATCAGCTGCCAGCACGTCTCGTCGATGAACGGCAGCCCGACGTGGAAGATCACGAAGTTGATGTCCGGGAAGTTCGCCGCCGCCCCGTCCATGTCCCATGTCTGCGTGTGCTCGATCGGCTGCGGGCCCAGCGGCACGCCTTTGTGCACGCCGATCAGGTTCACGCCGAGCTCCTGGGCCTTCTCGAAGACCGGGAACGCGACCCGCGGGTCGTCCATCCGCCACGGGAACGGCGTGCCGTAGTCGTAGCGCACGTTGTAGAACTTGAACGCCTTCGCGCCGAACTCACCGACCTGGCGCTCCATCAGGTCGAGCGCCTTGCGGCCCTCGAGCGGGTTGACCGAGCCCCAGAAGATCGTCCGGTCCGGGTCGCGCTGGGCGAGCTCCGCGCACTCCTCCCACGGCGACAGGCCGTCGGCGAACAGGTCGGTCAGCGGTAGCGGCATGGCGACCAGCATGTCCGTGTCGGACTCGTCGTAGACCATGCGGCGGATGTCCTCGATCGTCCACTTCCGCAGGAACTGCTCGGCGGACAGGTGCTCCTCGCCGTCGGGGGTGAGCGTCGCGTGGAAGGCGTAGAGGTGGTTCGCGAACAGTTCGCCAGGGCTGCCGAACGCGTTCTTCGACTCGAAGTTGAACGGATGCGCCACGCCGTCGAACACGAACGTGTCGTCGATCATGACCGGTCTCCTTCCAGAGCACGGGACTGGTGCGCGGCGATGTAGCCGTCCCGGTCCGCGACCGCGACCGGGTCGGGCAGGAAGCGGAGCTTGCCGCGGGCCTGATCGGACAGCCGGTCGGTGGTCCACGCGGTGTGCCACACGACCTCGACCTCCGCGGAGTCGATCTCGGGCAGCCGCTCGATGCGGTCGCGTACGTCGGTGAGGACCCGCGCCGCGAACGGGCACCAGCCGGACGTGAGGAGCAGCTCGATCCGGGCGTGCCGGTCGTCGACGGACACGGTGTGCACCAGGCCCATGTCGACCACCGAGATGCCCTTCTCCCGGCAGCACGGGTCGAACACATCGGACAGTGCGGTCAGGAAGCGCTGCGGGATCTCGCCCATGCATCGAGGCTCGCAGCGGCCGGAGCCGGGAGGAAGGGCGCAGTTTTCAGATGGCGAAAACGCGGTGGTGTGGCGGGCTGTTCGGCCGTCCCGCACAATGGAGATCTCGGTGCTGAGCTCGCGGGATGGTGGCGTATGGGAGACCAGTTGCCCGAGCCTTCCGACCTCGTCCGTTCGGTGTCCCGGGCCTTCCGCATCCTCGAGGAGGTTGGGGCGAGCCCGGCGCCGCTGACCGTGAAGGCGATCGCGCGCCGGTGCCGGCTGAACCTCTCGACCACCTACCACCTGGTGCGCACGCTGACCTACGAGGGCTACCTGCTGCGCGACCGCGAGGGGCGCTACGTCCTCGGCTCGTCGGTCGCGCGCCGGTTCCACGACCTGCAGGCGTCGTTCGACCAGCCGCCCGAGGTGCACGAGGTGCTGCGGCACCTGTCGGCGATAACTCGCCGCACGGCCTACCTCGGCCGCTTCGTGTCGGGCCGGATCCTGATCACCGACCTCGTCGAGGGCCCGGAGTCGCCGTACCTGGAGGATCTCGAGGTCGGCCTGAACGTGGCCGCGCACGCCACGGTGATCGGCAAGGTGCTGCTCGCGTCGCTGCCTCGCCCGCGGCGGGTGGCCTACCTGGCCGAGCAGGGCATGCGCCGGTTCACCGCGCGCACGGTCGTCGACACCGACGCGCTGGAGGCCGAGCTCTCCGGCGTCGGCGAGGGCCGCCCGGTGCTCGAGCACGGCCAGTTCCGCGACGGGGTGTCGTGCGTTGGCGCGCTGATCGGCCGCGACTCCGCGGACCCGTGGGCGATCGTCGCCTCGACCCGCGCCGACGACGTCCCGCCGGCGGTCATCTGGCACACGATGCGCGCCGCCGAGGACCTCGCCCCGGCCCGCTGACCCGGCCCGCTGACCCGGCCCGCTGACCCGGCCCGCTGACCCGGCTGGTTGACCGACCCGGCCCACGTTGACTCGCCGGCGGGCCCGCGCTGACCCGGCCGCCAGATCCGGCC
>NZ_JBOHGB010000216.1:0-8962 GCF_050699935.1 Actinophytocola sp. | reverse complement strand
CGCCGCGTATGCCGCTCGAACAACACCGGCAACTCCCGGCCACACAACGGATGAAACGGATGGGTGACCACCAATGAGCTACCACGAGACCCGGACGAGCGGGTCCTATGCAGTTCGTATCCCGGCGTGGAGAAGGTCACCAACCGCCTCGCCCGCGCCGTCGCTCAGCGTCGGCTCGCCCTCAGCCGCCAAGGTCCGCCGTGACCGCCACCGGCGATGCCGCCCAGCTCGCCGACGCACTCGCCACGAAGCTGACGACTCCCACACACGACACCGACGACAAGACCGGACGAGAACAATCTCTTGCCGAAGGCGCGGCCGGCGTCGCCCTGCTGCACATCGAGCGCGCGCTCGCAGGAGTGGGACCGTGGAGCACCGCGCACGCCTGGGTCAGCACAGCGACCGCTCGCGGAATCAGCGCGGCCGACGACACCGCTCTCTACCTCGGCGCACCCGCGATCTCCTTCATCCTGCACGCCGCGGAAGCCGACCAGGTCCACCGCTATGAACGGGCGCTGTCCACCGTGGACTCCCACGTCGCCGCCTTAGTGCATCGACGGGTCGACGCCGCCACGGCACGTGCCCGGCGCGGTGAGGCATCGACATTCGCCGAGTACGACCTGTTCGCCGGTCTGACCGGAATCGGGCGACTCTTGCTCCGGCACGCGCCCGGAACCGACGCGCTCGGACGCATCCTCGAGTACCTGGTGTGCTTGACCAGACCGCGCGCCGACCACCTCCCCGGCTGGTGGGTCTCCCGCGACCCAGACATCACCCTGCCCACACCCGGCGGGCACGCCAACCACGGCGTTGCGCACGGAATCTCCGGCGTACTGGCCTTCCTCGGCACCGCGCTCCGGCTCGGCGTCACCGTCGACGGACACAGCGACGCCATCGCAACGATCTACGCGCACCTGGACTCCTGGCGACACGACGACCAACCCGGCCCCTGGTGGCCG
Source organism: Actinophytocola sp. (assembly GCF_050699935.1). Taxonomy (NCBI): domain Bacteria; kingdom Bacillati; phylum Actinomycetota; class Actinomycetes; order Pseudonocardiales; family Pseudonocardiaceae; genus Actinophytocola; species Actinophytocola sp. The sequence goes on along the minus strand of NZ_JBOHGB010000216.1, from coordinate 8,003 downwards.
GAATGGATCACCCGCGACGAACTGCACGACGGCCGGTCACGGCAACCTGGTCCCTTCCGGCCGAGCTGGTGCTACGGAACCCCCGGCATCGCCCGCGCCCAGCAGATCGCCGCCATCGCCACCGGCGACACGGCACGGCAACGCATGGTCGAGCACGCCCTCGCGGCGTGCCTGTCCGACACCGACCAGCTCGACGGCATCACCGACCACGGCCTGTGCCACGGCTGGGCCGGGCTGTACCTGACGGCCTGGCGCGCGGCCCAGGACGCGCTAACACCCGAGATCAGCCACCACTTGCCGCAATTGGCCGCATCGCTCACACGCCACGCCGACGTCAGCGACCAGGACGACCCCGGACTCCTCACAGGTGCCACCGGGCTCGCCCTCGCCGCACACACCGCCGCACGCAACACCGCGCCGATCTCAGGATGGGACGCATGCCTGCTGATCACATGACAACCGTCGAGATCATCGAAACCGCCGCCGCGAAAGTCATCACCGGCACACCGCTGGCCGACGCCGCCACGGCTGCAGGCATGCAAGCCTCGGCACTCGCCGATGCCGTCGAGGTCTACCGACAGGCCGGCCGACGCGCCGTCCACACCCGCGCCAATCCGGGATGGTGGCAGGTCTACGTCCAGTTCCTCGACTGGAACGAGGCCGAACGGGCTGTCGCCGAACACCTGGCGCCGCTGCTCCAGCGCGCCGAAGCCGATGGTGTCGTCGCCGCGTGGTGGTTCATGCGGAAGCACCCCTGCTGGCGGCTACGGCTCCGACCTGGCCCTGCGGGGCGCGCGATGAGGGAAGACCTCTCGGCCGAACTCGACCAGCTCACCACCGGAGGCAAGATCAGCGGTTGGTGGCCGGGAATCTACGAAGCCGAGACGGCCGCGTTCGGCGGTAACCCAGGCATGGATATCGCTCACGACCTCTTCTGCGCGGACAGCCGTGCCATCGTCTCCATGGTCCGAAGCGACGAAACCACGCTCGGCCGCCGCGAACTCTCCCTCCTGCTGTGCGGAACGCTCATGCACGCCGCCAACCTGGAGTGGTACGAGCAAGGCGACGTCTGGCACCGCGTCACCCAAGAACGCCCGCACCTGACCGACGTCCCGCCCAACAAGATCACCGCGCTGGCCGACGAGGTAAGGAGCATGCTGCTCACCGACACCGCACCCGGCGGCCCACTGCTCGGTGAGAACGGCCCCCTCGCCTCCGCCGCTGGTTGGGCCGAGGCGTTCCGTCGAACCGGACACGCGCTCGGTGCGGCCGCACGTGAAGGCATCCTGCGGCGAGGACTCCGCGAGATCATCAGCTACCTGGTGATCTTCCACTGGAACCGCCTCGGCCTGCACGTCCGAACCCAGAGCATCCTCGCCTCGGCCGCCCGCGCCGCGATCCTGGAGACGTCCACGTCGCCGGCCAGCGTGCAAGGCGACGACCACTAACGGGCGTAGCACGAGCGACTCATGGCACGTCACGGGCGAGTCCTTACCGCCGTTATCTGGACTTCGGGCCCGTCGGCCAGCACCTCGGAGTTCTTATGGATTGACGTTAGCTCCACTTAGTCCTACCAGCACAAACGGTCGGAACAAGATCGTACAACTTGATCATTGGGGCGGCGTTGGGGTGCGAGTGCTCAAGGTTATGGCTGGTGCGCGCTTTGACGGCCGCTAGCGCGGCCGGGTCGCGGAGGTTCGCTCCGCGTGGTCGTCTAGGCGGGCATAGACCCGGTGACCGGCAAGCGCGTCTACATGAAGCCGGTGCTCGGCCACCTGCCGGTATGCAAGATCGACGCGCACGCGTTGGAGAGCTTCTACACGGAACTACGCCGCTGCCGTATCCGATGTGACGGAAAGCCGTTCGTCGAGAAGCACAAGACGGAAGGCGAACACGACTGCGTCGAGCAGAAATGCAAAGTCCACAAGTGCAATCCGTTGGCAAAGTCGGCGGTGCGTCAGATCCATTCGGTAATTAGCGGCACGTTGTCCGCGGCCGAACGCGTCAAAGAGCGTGTAGAGGCACTAGGTCCGGAGCCGAAGGCAAGAAGGACACCCTTGACAACTATAGAAGCGTCACTTACACCAACTTCTTTACCGACCCCGGGGTCGGCGGGTCGCGACGTCAGGCGTTCTTCGAGCCGAGGGTGGCGGAATTGGTATTCGGCGCCGACTTGGCGGAGGACACCGCGCCGTCGTGCGCGAGAACTTCACTGGCGCCGTCGTGGCGGCGAACCAACTGCCCACAGACATCGGCACCGGCTTGCTGCAGAACGCCCAGTCGGCATTCACCACCGCGCTCAACACGGTCGCCGGCGTCTCCACCGTCATCGCGCTTCTTCTCTCCTGCCCACTGCCGTCGTTCTCGACGGGCTGCCCGGTTCAGCCCGGGTCTTGTGGTGGATGTCGTGCCGGCAGGCGTCGGAGGTGCGCAGGGCGGCGCCGACCGCGGCGGCGACAGTGACCTCGACGATCTGGTTTCGGTGTACCCGGCGGCGGGCCGCAGTCAGCAGCCACGCGACCGGTCGTCCGGCGCTGCCGCCCCACTTGCGTAGCGCCAGCGCGCACGCTTCCTCGGCGAACTCGAAGTCGCCCAGAACGCGGATCAGTGCGGCGAGCACCGGGCCCCGTGCTCGCGGTAGACCCGCTCCACTGACGCCGCAGCGAGACCGTCATGCTCGCCTCATTCGCCGGGTGGCCAGCGCCGTGCGGCCGCGAACTCGGCTCCGCTACTGCGGTCGCTGACTCCGACCGAGTGGACAACTCGGGGTGCCGTAGGTCAAGGTGCCTCAGCCCATGCTTTGCCGGTCGGGTTCGATGAGCGCGATGACCCGCTGCTCGTCGCGCGGATAGGGGCCGCCGATGTACTTCGTCGAGATCCGGTCGACGATCTCCCAGGCGGTGTCGCCCTCGAGCCACCCGATGACCCTGCCGCGGATGATGACCGGCTGGAACGGGTTGTCGGCTGGTGTCAGGGAGAGCGCGACTCGCGGGTCGCGGCGCAGGTTGCGGGCCTTGCGGGTCCCCGGGCCGGTGAGGATCGCGACGTGGTCGCCGTGGGTGCCGATCCACACGGGGACGGAGTGGGGGGCGCCGTCGGGAAGGACGCTGGCGAGGTGGGCGATCGAGGTGCCGTCGAGGACGCGGCGCACAGTGGGGTCGAGCATGGTGGTCAGCTCCTGGCGTGGGTTCTGGGTGGGCTTCTGGCAGGGGTTGCCGGTGAGCGACGCGATTTCGCCGGTGACGAGGGTCATCGCTCGATCTCGTAGTGGAGGTGGGTGACGCCGGGTGCCGGGACGGCGTCGACCAGGCGGAGGCGCACGTGCTCGGGCAGCGCCTGGAAGAAGGGCCGGCCGCCGCCGAGCAGGACCGGCACTTGGTGGAGGACCACCTCGTCGACGAGTCCCGCCTTGAGCGCCTCGGTCACGACGCCGCCGCCCATGAGGCCGACGTCCTTGTCGCCGGCGACCTCCCGCGCCGCCGCGACCGCGTCCTCGATGCCGGTGGTGACCAGGGTCTGCCGTTCGGTGATCTCCGGTGCCGGCCGGTGGCTGAGGACGAGCAGCCGGGCCGTCGGGTGGGGGCTGCCGCCGCCAAAATGGTCGGAGTCCTCATAGGTGTTGCGGCCCGCCACGACCGCGCCCACGCGTCCGGCTAGGGCGTCGAAGACCCGGGCACTGGGCTCGCTCAGCCGGAACCCGTCGAACACCTGGCTGGGCGTGTCGCCGTCGAAGTACCAGTCGAACAGCATCGTCCCGTCGCCGAGTCCGCGCCCGGCACCGGGATCGCGGCCGGTGACGTACCCGTCGACCGACACCGCGTGGGCGCTGATGACCTTGCTCATCTCCGTGGTCCTTTCGGGGGTTCCTTCAAGAGACGCTGTGACCATAGCATCCGAAGTTCCCTAAAGGAACCCTAACTGCTAGTCTGGTTCCATGCAGCGCACGAACTTCGGCGGGATGGCGTGCTCGATCGCGCGCACGCTCGACGTCATCGGGGAACCCTGGTCACCATTGGTCCTGCGGGACGTGTGGGTCGGGTTCACTCGGTTCGAGCAGATCCAGGCGGACCTCGGTATCTCGCGCAAGGTCCTGACCGAGCGGCTGAACCACCTCGTCGACCAGGGCGTGCTCGAGCGCCAGCCCTACGATCGGCGACCGCGGTACGAGTACCACCTGACGGAAAAGGGCGCCGAGCTGATCGACCTGGTCATGGTCATGGCCGGCTGGGGGGACAGATGGCTCGCGGGCGAGGCCGGCCCGCCAGTGCTCTACCGCCACCACGCGTGCGGTGAGGTCAGCGGTGTCGACCTGCGTTGCGCCCACTGCGGCGAGCCGATGCACGCGAACGACGTCGACCTGCTGCCCGGCCCCGGCGCCGCCTTGTGACCGAGACAGGCCCGAGGCTCGGCGCGACACAACTTTCTCGGCGAGGTGTCGTGTTCGGGGGCTCCTGTTCGACGCAGTGACGACAGCACGTCAGAACGACCAAGGAGTACCCGATGCGCACACTGATCGCCACCGCGTTCGTCTCGCTCGACGGAGTCATCGAGGGGCCCGGCCCAGAACCGGGCTACCGCAACTCGGGCTGGACCTTCAACGACATCGAGTTCGACGTGGCCGCCTACGAGATCAAGGGTCGCGAGCAGGACGAGGCCGCGGCGATGATGATGGGCCGGGTCAGCTACGACGTGTTCTCGCCGGTGTGGCCGGACATGACCGACCAGTTCGCCGGCTACAACGCGATGCCGAAGTACGTCGTGTCGACCACGCTGCGGGATGAGGAGCTGGTGTCCAACTGGGGCGAGATCAGCATCCTTCGCTCGCTGGACGAGGTCGCCGCGCTCAAGGAGAGCGAGGGCGGGCCGATCATCATCCACGGCAGCGCCACCCTCAACCGCAACCTGTCCGATGCCGGCCTGATCGACCGCTACCACCTGCTGGTCTTCCCGGTCCTGCTCGGCGCGGGCAAGCGGCTGTACAGCGACACCGACAGGGACAAGGCGAACCTCAAGCTCGTCGAGAGCGAGTCCTACGCAAACGGAATCCAGAAGCTGGTCTACGACGTCGTCCACTGACCGGGCCCACCGGGAACCAGCACTCCCGAACCACCGACTCCGATGCACGCCGGCGCTACTACTGTGGGGCCGGTGCGTGTGGTGACGTGGAACGTGAACTCCGTCAAGCAGCGGATGCCCCGCTTCCTGCCCTGGCTCGACCAGCGCCGGCCGGATGTCGTCTGCCTGCAGGAGACCAAGGTGCCGGACGACATGTTCGGCGAGCTGCTCGACGCCGCCCTCGCCGAGCGTGGGTACGAGGCCGCGGTCTACGGCGAGGCCCGGTGGAACGGGGTCGCGATCCTGTCCCGGGTCGGGCTCGACGACGTCGTCAAGGGCGTGGCCGGCGCGCCCGGCTTTCCGCATCCCGAGGCGCGTGCCATCGCCGCGACCTGCGGTGGCGTGCGGATCCACACGGTGTACGTGCCCAACGGACGGCAGCCGGACTCGGACCACTACCGCTACAAGCTGGCCTGGCTCGGCGCGCTCCGGGAGGTGGTCGCGGCCGGGCCGGGGGACGCGATCGTCTGCGGGGACATGAACATCGCGCCCACCGACGCCGACGTGTTCGACCCCGCCGCCTACGTCGGGCAGACCCACGTCACCGAGCCGGAGCGGGCGGCTCTCGCCGAGCTGCGGGGCCTCGGGCTGCGCGACGTCGTGCGGGACCGGTGGCCCGGCGAGCGCGTGTTCACCTACTGGGACTACCGCGCCGGCATGTTCCCCAAGGACCTCGGCATGCGCATCGACCTGGTGCTCGCCACCGCGCCCGTCGCCGGGCGGGTCCGGGCCGCCTGGGTGGATCGCCTGGCGCGCAAGGGAACCGGGCCGAGCGACCACGCACCGGTGATCGTCGACCTCGACGAGGCGCCCGACGGTGACATCGGCCCGGTCGTGCCGCCGCCGTCGGCGCCGTCGGTGAAGCGCGGGGCGCACAGGCTGCCCCAGGCTTGATCGTGCCCGGCTAGAGCGCCGCGAACCGTGCGGCATAGGCGAACTCGCCGCGCAGGGCCGGGGTGTAGGCCGTCAGCGGGCGGGCCTGGAAGTGGTCACCCCACGCCGGCACGGGCGGCCGGATCCCGAGGCGCGAAGCCGGCGCGAAGCCGAACCTCGGGTAGTACTCCCGGTGTCCCAGCAGCACGACGACCGGCTCGTCGAGCGCGTCGGCCGCGCCGAGCACCGCGTGCAGCAGCGCGGCGCCGACACCCGTGCGCTGCCGGGAGGGGAGCACGCCGAGCGGGCCGAGGCCGAGCGCGGGCGCGCTGTCGATGTGCGCGCGGGTGCAGACCACGTGACCGACCACCTCGCCGGCCGCCTCCGCGACCAGCGACAGGGTGGGCAGCCACCCCTCGTCCGCCCGAAGCGCCGTGACGAGGTCGGCCTCCACCGCGGTCTCGAACGCGCCGAGGTGCACGGCGTGGATCGCCTCGACGTCGGCCGGGGTCTCGCGCCTGAGCAACACGGCGTCACTGTCGCACGGCCGACCCGCTGCCGGCGCTGGATTACGTCGACGTGTCAGGAGCGGTCAGCCGGGGTCGACGCCGTAGTCGAGCCGGCGCCGCTGCTCCGCGACCGCCGCCAGCTCCTCGTCGGTGAGCAGCCGGGGCGTGCCGAGCACGACCGCGCGCCGGTAGACCTCGGCCAGCCACTCCACGGTCTCGAGCCGGTCGCACGCCTCCTCGATGCTCGCGCCGTGGGCCACCGAGCCGTGGTTGCGCATGAGTGCCGCGACTCGGCCGTCGAGCGCGGCGAGGACGTTCGCGGCGAGCTCGGGCGTGCCGAACGTGGCGTACTCGGCGACCCGTACCACGCCGCCGAGCGGCACTGTCGCGTAGTGCACCGGGGGCAGCACGTCGTGCGTGGCGCCGACCGCGATCGAGGAAGGCGAGTGGGCGTGCGCGACGGCGGCGGCGGTCGTCGATCGGTGGATCGCGAGGTGCAGCGGCAGCTCTGAGGTCGGCGCGAGCCGGCCGTCGAGCACGGTGCCGTCGAGGTCCACGACGGTCAGCCGGTCCGGGGTCAGCGCGCCGAGCTCGGTGCCGGATCCGGTGACGACCAGGTGGTCGCCGACGCGTACCGACAGGTTGCCGGCCGTGCCCACGACGAGCCCGCCGGCCGCGAGCCGCCGCCCGGCGGCGACGACCCGCGCGCGCTCAGTCTCGTGCAACCGAACTCCCCACCAGCGTCCGAAGCTGCGAGAGTAGCTCGCTGCGGCTGGTGGCGCCGAGTCGCTGGCGCATGCGGGCGATGTGGTGCTCGACGGTCTTCGCGGAGATGAACAGGCGGTCGCCGACGTCCTTGTAGGTCATGCCGGACACGACGAGCTCGGCGACCTGCAGCTCGCGCTGGCTCAGGCTGACCTCGGCCGGCATCTCACCCGCGTGCGCCGCCGGTAGGTCCGATGTGGACACCCGGCGGGCGGTGACCGGCTTGCCCTGCACCATCCTCGCGCAGTCGAGCAGCCGGACCATGGCGGCGCGGTCGGTCGTCTTGGTCGCCGCGCGGCCGGCCAGGCGGGCGGCGTCCCAGGTGAAGCCGGCGCCGTGCAGGCCGCGGGCCGCCTCCTCGACGGCGTCCGGGTCGATCCGGCCGTCGACGATGTCGAGCCAGCAGCGGGCGGCCGCGGCGATCGTGCCGAACTGCTCGTCGCGCGCCGCGGCCGTGGTGAGCGCCTCCGCGTGCTCCCCGGCCGCGTCGCGCCGGCCGGCGACTACCGCGGCGTGCAGGCCGCCCCACCACAGCGGGGTCGCCCACAGCGGCGGGTCGCCGAGCCCGGCGAGCAGCGTGCGGGCCTGGTCGAGGTGGGTGGCGAGCCGGCCCTCGTCACGCAGCCGCGCGGCGGCCACGGTCAGCTCGCCCAGCGGCAGGAACGTGAACAGGTCGACGGGGTGGCGCAGCACGGCCTCGCCCGCCTGCAGCCACGCGCGCCCGAGCGCCGCCGCGTCACC
>NZ_JBOHGB010000215.1:0-9436 GCF_050699935.1 Actinophytocola sp. | reverse complement strand
GATGACCCGAACCACCTCGCGCCGCAGAGGCAGAACCGGCCTCGGCGCGGCACTGGTCGCGGCCGCGACCGGTATCTCGCTCGCCGCCCTCCCGTCGGCCGCCGCGGCCGCGCCGGCAGCCCCGCAGCAGCCCGGCACCGGCGTCGGGCTCGGCAAGCACGACCGGGAACTGGTCGCGCAGGCCGGACAGGACGGCAAGCGCACGATCGAGCTGCAGATGATGGCGGACAAGAGCATCATCGGCGCGCTGACCGAGGCCGGCGCGAAGATCCGGTACCGGGCCGACGATCTCGGCTACCTCCGCGTCGAGGTGCCCGTCGGCGAGGCCGAGGCGGTCGCGAAGCTGCCCGGCGTGGACGGCGTGAACGTCGACCGCGAGATCGAGCTCGACGACCCGCGCCCGGAGGGCATCCAGGACCCCTCGCCGCAGCCGGCGCCCGGCGCGGACACGCCTCGGGTCAACCCGTACATGCCGACCGGGGACACCGGCGCGGCCCAGTTCGTCGACGCGCACCCGAAGTTCGACGGCCGCGGCGTCACCGTGGGCATCGTGGACACCGGGGTGGACCTCGCCCACCCGTCGCTGAACACCACCAGTACCGGCGAGCGCAAGATCGTCGACTGGATCACGGCCACCGACCCGGCGTTCGCGAACGGGGTCAACGAGGACAACGACCCGACGTGGATCGACATGTCGGACCCGGCGCCGGGTCAGCCGTCGGGCTACCGCTTCGGGGTGTTCGACGAGCGCGACCCGCGGCTGGGCGGCGAGCTCGGCAACGACGTCAACCGCGACGGCAACCCGGCGGGCAGCATCGGCACGTTCGGCGTGCTGTGGGACCCGGCCACCGGCACCGTGTGGGTCGACACGAACCAGAACAAGGACTTCGCCGACGACGAGCCGATGACCGACTACAAGGTCAAGCAGGACGTCGGCGCGTTCGGCACGGACGACCCGGCCACCCCGGTCGCGGAGTCCATGCCGTTCGTCGTGCAGACGAGCCCGGCCACCGACTCGGTCAACATCGGCATCGTCGCCGGTGAGCACGGCTCCCACGTGGCGGGCATCGTCGCCGGCAACAAGCTGTTCGACGGCGCCATGAGCGGTGCGGCGCCGGGCGCGAAGCTGGTCTCGGTCCGCGCGTGCCTGTTCGTCGCCGGCTGCACCTCGCACGCGATGGACGAGGGCATGATCTACGCCGTCCAGGAGGCGGGCGTGGACGTGATCAACATGTCGATCGGCGGCCTGGACCTGGTCAACGACGGCAACAGCGCGCGCGAGCAGCTCTACAACAAGCTGATCACCGACCACGACGTGCAGATGTTCATCTCCGCCGGCAACGACGGCCCCGGTGTCAACACCGCGAGCCCGCCGTCGCTGGGCGAGGAGATCATGAGTGTCGGCACGTACATCACGAAGGCGTCCTGGCAGCGCAACTACGGCTCGGACGCCGAGTACGAGCAGAACATCCACCCGTTCTCCTCGCGCGGTCCGCGCGAGGACGGCGGCTTCAAGCCGAACGTGATCGCCCCGGGCTCGGCCATCTCGACGATCCCGCTGTGGATGGCGGGCGGGCCGGTGCCCGGCACGTACGACCTGCCGCCGGGCTACGCGATGCTCCAGGGCACCTCGATGGCCTCGCCGCAGGCGGCCGGCGCCGCGACGCTGCTCGTCAGCGCCGCGATCCAGCGGAACGTGTCGCACCAGGCGGCGCAGCTGCGCCAGGCGTTCAACTCGACCGCCCGGTTCATCCCGAACTACCAGGCCTACGAGCAGGGCAACGGCCTCATCGACGTGCGCAAGGCCTGGAACGCGCTGAAGGCGAACATCGCGGTCACCGACATCACGTCGGCGGTCGAGGTCAACACGGCGCTGTCGGACTTCCTGACCGTCACGCCCGGCATCGGCACGGGCATCCACGACCGCGAGGGCGTCAAGCGCGGCGACCGCTACACGCGCGAGTACACGTTCACCCGCACGTCCGGCCCGAGCCACCCGCTGACCTACAGGGTCCGCTGGGTCGGCAACGACGGCACGTTCAGCTCGCCGAAGTCGATCACGCTGCGCAAGAACAGCGCGGTCAAGTTCCGGGTGACGGTCAACCCGCGCACCGCCGGCGCGCACTCCGCGATCCTGAACCTGGACAGCCCGATGACCACGGGCATCGAGTACCAGACGATGAACACGGTCATCGCCGCCGAGGACTTCACCGAGGCGGGCGGCTACCAGATCCGGCACGGTGGCGAGGTCGGGCGCAACGACACGGACAGCTATTTCGTCCGCGTCCCGGAGGGTGTCCCGGCACTGAAGATCGACCTGACGGGCGGCGGCACCACGCCGGGCGCCGGCCAGATCCGGTTCCTGCGCTACCACCCCTACGGCGTGCCGATCGAGAACAACTCGTCGCTGAACTGCTACAACCCGCCGGTGCCACCGGGCAACGGCTGCGACACAGGCGACCCGGCGAGCCGGACGTTCACCAACCCGCTCCCGGGCGTGTGGGAGATCGTGGTCGAGGCGCGGCGGAGTTCGGACGCGGCGTTCGCGCCGTACACGATGACCGCCTCGGTGCTGGGCGCGACCGTGTCACCGAACCCCGACACGATCCCGTCCGCGCAGCTCGGCCAGCCGCTGGAGCGGCAGTACACGCTGACGAACGGGTTCGGTCCGTTCACCGGCCGGGCGCAGGGCACCGACCTCGGCAGCGCGGTGGTCGGCACCCCGACCATCGGGGACCGCGAGGTCCAGGAGTTCGAGGTGGCCGTGCCGGCGGGCGCCGACCGGCTGCGCGCGAAGATCGGCAACACGTCCGACCTGAACGCGGACCTCGACCTGTTCATCTCCGACTGCACGAGCGGTACCTGCCGGGACGTGGCGGTCTCCGCCGACGGCGACTCCGAGGAGGAGGCGTTCGTCGACGACCCGGCGGCCGGGCAGTGGAAGGTGCGGGTCGAGGGCTTCGCGGTGCCGGCCGGGGAGACCACGTACGACTACCTCGACGTGTTCACCGGCTCGGCGTTCGGCACGTTCACGGTCGCCGACACAGACCAGGAGCGGCCGGGTGGCTCGTCTTGGACCGTGACCGGCACGCTCACGCCGGGCGCGGCGCCGGGTGCCGGCCGGGTGCTGTTCGGCAACGTGCTGGTGCGGACGAACTCGGGCGCGCTGGTCGGCACGGGTGACGTCGTCATCCAGTCGGTCACGGGCTGATTTGCAGCTACTGCAACAAAACGGGCCCGGTGCGCCGATGCGGTGATCTTTCGTGTCGGCGTGCCGGGTTCGCGTCCGGCTGGGGTTACGTTGCCCGGTATGGCAAAGCGGATGGGTGCGGCGCAGGCGCGCGAGCTGGGTGACGAGCTTCGGCGATACCGGGAGCAGGCGGGGATTTCGGGGCACGTGCTGGCCGACCGGCTGGGCTGGTCGGTCAGCACGGTGTCGCGGGTCGAGAACGGCCTGACCCGGATCAGCGAGATCGACGTGGTGCGATACGCGGCCCATTGCGGGCTGGACGCGGACGACATGGACTTGTTGCTGTCCCTGTGTCGGGACCGCGGCGCACCGGGCTACTGGATGACCCACCGGCTGCGCACGCTGGTGCTGCAGGAGAACGCCGCGGAGTCCTCGGAGAGCTACGACCCGCTCGTCGTGCCGGGCCTGCTGCAGACCGAGGAGTACGCGACCGAACTGATCGGCGTCGAGGAGCTGGAGCCGACGATCGCCCGGCACCGGGTGTGGATGCGGATGGAGCGCCAGCGCGTCGTGCACGGCCGGCCGCACTCGTTCTTCGTGCACGAGCAGGCGCTGCGCCTGCCGGTGGGCAGCTCGAGGGTGATGAACGAGCAGCTGCTCAAGCTGGTGCTGCTCGCCGAGCAGCCGCACGTGTCCATCCGGGTGGTGCCGGCCGCACCGGGTGCGCGCTCGATGTTCGGTGTCGGGTTCGTGATATTGCGCTACAGCGGGCATGATCCGCTGGTGTACCTCGACTCGGCCAACATCTACCTTGAGGGTTTCGCCCATGTGGCGAAGTACGCGAACAAGCTGACCCGGCTGTCCGAGGTCGCGCTGAGCAAGGGAGAATCGCGGGAGTGGCTCGCCGCGCTGGCGAGCGAGTTCGACCGACCGGAGGACTCCCCCGATGCCCCCGACCACCTGGCGAAAGAGCAGCTTCAGCGAGGAATCTGACGGCAACTGTGTCGAGGTGGCGTTCGCCCCGACCGTGGTCGCCGTTCGCGACTCCAAGAACACCGCCGGCCCCACCCTCGCCCTCGACGCCCGCCGCTGGCGCGCGTTGGTGGCGTCCGTGTCCCGCTAGCCCGTAATGCCTGGAAGGCGTCCTTGCGGTCGCTGGGCGTCCTGAAGGCGTCCTTCAAGGCCGTTTCCCGCGAGCCGGGCGTCGTCGGCGCTGGCAGCATGGGTTTCGTGCGGATTGACGAGGAGCAGGGCTACCGGGCGTCGGCGTCGCGCGACGCGCGGTTCGACGGCCAGTTCATCGTGGCCGTGCGGACCACCCGGATCTACTGCCGGCCGTCCTGCCCGGCGATCACGCCGAAGCGGCGGAACATGCTGTTCTTCCCCACGGCGGCGGCCGCGCAGCAGGCCGGTTTCCGCGCGTGCCGGCGCTGCCTGCCGGACTCGGTGCCGGGCTCGCCGGAGTGGAACCTGCGTGCGGACCTGGCCGGCCGCGCGATGCGGCTGATCGGCGACGGCGTGGTGGAGCGCGAGGGCGTGCCGGGGCTCGCGCGGCGGGTCGGCTACTCGGAGCGGCACCTGACCCGGGTGCTCACCGCGGAGCTGGGTGCAGGTCCGCTGGCGCTGGCGCGAGCGCACCGCGCGCACTCGGCCCGGCTGCTGATCGAGACGACCTCGCTGGGGTTCGCGGACATCGCGTTCGCGGCGGGGTTCGCGAGCGTGCGGCAGTTCAACGACACGATCCGAGCGGTGTTCGCGGCGACGCCGTCGGGCCTGCGGGTCGCGGCGCGGCGGCGGTCGCACCCGGCCGGGCCGGCGGCGGGGAAGGTCACGCTGCGGCTGCCGTACCGCCCGCCGTACGACGCCGACGGGGTCATGGCCTTCCTTGCCGCACGGGCGATCCCAGGTGTCGAGTCCGTCGAGGACCGTGCGTACGGGCGGACGCTGCGGCTGCCGCACGGGACCGGCACGGCGTGGCTGCGGCCCGCGGACGGGCATTTCCACTGCGCGCTGCGGCTGACCGACCTGCGGGACCTGGGCAGCGCGGTGTCCCGCCTGCGCCGGCTGTTCGACCTGGACGCGGACCCGAACGCGGTCGCCGAGGTGCTCGGCGCCGACCCGGCACTCGCCCAGTCGGTGGCCGCGGCGCCCGGCGTGCGCCTGCCCGGCAGCGTGGACGGCGCGGAGATCGTCACCCGGGCACTGATCGGCCAGCAGATCTCGGTGGCCGCGGCGCGCACCGCGCTCGGCTCGCTGGCCGGTGCGCTGGGCGACCCGCTGCCGTCGCCGGACGGCTCGCTCACCACGCTGTTCCCCACCCCGGTCGCCATGGCCTCGCGCGGCGCGTCCGTGCTGACTGGCCCGCGCCGCCGGATAGACACCGTGCTGACCGTCAACGCCGCGCTGGCCGCCGGTGAGCTGGACGTGCACGTCGGCGCGGACGCCGACGAGCTTTCCCTGACGCTGCGGCGGTTCGCGGGCGTCGGTCCGTGGACGGCCGGCTACGTGCTGATGCGCGTCCTGGGCTCGCCGGACGTGCTCCTGTCCACCGACGTGGCGCTGCGCAAGGGCGCCCGAGCCCTGGGCCTACCGTCCGATGTGGACGGTCTGGAGGCGCGGGCCGGCGCGTGGCGCCCGTGGCGCTCGTACGCGGGCATGCACCTGTGGCGCGCCGGCTGAGGTTCACACGACGACGCGGTAGTGCGTGGTGAGCCGCAGGTCGTCGTCGAGGATGTGGCACGCCAACGCGGGCGGCAGCTCGTAGTCGAGGTCGTCGTTCTCCCACGGCAACCTCAGCGTGGCGACGACTCCCGGCGCGACCAGCAGCGGCCGCCCCGCGAACGTGGTGGCCGCCGGGGTGTGCGCGTGGCCGCAGAGAATCGCCACGACCTGCGGGTGGCGCGCGACGAGCTCGGCGAGGCGCTGCTCGCCCCGCTGCCGGATCCCGTCGATCATCGGTTGGTGCAGCAGCACCGGCGGATGGTGGAAGCAGATGAACGCGGGCGCCTCGGGCTCGGCGGTGAGGACCTCGTCCAGCCAGGCCAGCGTCTCGTCGGCCAGCAGTCCGTCGGGCCGGCCGGGAATCGTGGAGTCGCACAGCGCGAAGACGGCTCCGGCGACCTCGTGCACCTGGTTGATCGGGGCGTCGCCGCCGGCCTGGTCGAGCAGCACCTCCCGGTACGGCCCGCGCACGTCGTGGTTGCCGGGGCAGGTCAGCACCGGGTACGGCGAGGAGAGGATCTTGCGGGCCTGCTCGTACTCGGCCGGCTCACCATGATCGGCGATGTCGCCGGTGACCAGAACCGCGTCGATCGCCCGCGGCAGGGTGTTGAGGTAGTCCATCACCCGCGCGGCCCGTTCCGCGTTGCGCTCCCCGCCATCGAGATGTGTGTCGCTGAGCTGAGCGAACATGATCACGGTTCCGCACCTCCCGGCGTCGCTTTCCCGCCACAGTAACGATTCGGCGCATCAGGGGCAGCCGCACGAGTGGCGGTGCATGAACGTCGTCGGCAGGCGCTTGGTGACCGGTGGCCGGTCCGGGTCCGTGATCCGGTCCAGCAGCAGGCGTACCGCGGTCCGGCCCAGCTTTTCGACCGGCTGCGCGACCGTCGTGACCGGCGGGTCCAGCAGGTCCGCCCACTCCACGTCGTCATAGCCGACCACCGCGAGATCGCCGCCCACCCGCAGCCCGCGCCGCCGGCACTCGCGCAGCACGCCGGACAGCGTCGTGTTGTCGCCGGCCACCACGGCGGTCGGCGGGTCCGCCAGGTCCAGCAACGAGCCGAGCGCGGCCGGTGCGCCCGGGACGACCAGCTCCTCGTCCCACCGCAGCCGCGAGCGGCCGAGCCCCAGCCGGTAGCCGAGCACCCGCTCCGACGACGTCGCGAGCCCGGGCGGCCCGCTGATCATCCCGATCCGCCGGTGCCCCAGGTCCGCGAGATGGCGCACCAGCCCGGAGGTCGCGTACACGTTCTCCGGCCCCACCTGGTCGATGTCCTGGCTCGTGGTCAGCCGGTCCAGCAGCACGATCGGGAGCCCCAGCCGGCGCAGCTCCGGCAGCACGGTCTCGGACGCGTGCGGCGACGGCGTGAGGATCAGCCCGTCGACCCGGCGCGACCGCAGCGTGCGGACCGCGGACCGCTCCGCCTCCGGCTCGTCGTGCGTGTCGGCCAGCACCAGCGTGTAGCCAGAGCGCGCGGTCTCGTGCTCGATGGCCCGGATCAGCCCGGCGAAGTACGGGTTCGCGACGAGCGAGATCGCCACCCCGAGGGAGCGGGTGCCGCCGGTGACCAGCGATCTCGCGATGGCGTCGCCCGTGTAACCGATGTGCTCGATCGCGTCCAGCACCCGCGTCCTGGTCTCCGGCGCGACCGACCTGGTCGAGTTGACCACGTGCGAGACCGTCGTGATGGACACGCCCGCCAGCCGGGCGACGTCTCGCATGGTGACCATGGAAGGCTCCAGGTTTCGGTACTGTCGCAAGCGCTTGCGCAACGGTACAGAGATCACGGTACAGAGATCATCGAGAGGCCCCGCAAACCGGCTCGCCGTGGAGGTCGCGAAATGCCCGCTCGGACACAGCGGCTCCCGCCCGTGCGTAAGCGCACCGTCGCCCCGGTCCTCGCGCTCGCCGTGCTGGTGGCCATGTTCGGGCTCGCGCGCGGCGGATTTCTCGGGGTCGACAACCTGTCCCTGCTGGTCCAGCAGTCGCTGGTGGTCGGCACCCTCGCGCTCGGCCAGGCGCTGGTGATCCTCACCGCCGGAGTCGACCTGGCGAACGCGGTGGTGGCGGTGCTCGGCACGCTCGTGATCGCGAAGCTGGCCCTGACCGGCATGCCCGGTCCGGTCGCGCTCCTGACGGGCCTGCTCGTGGCGCTCGTGATCGGCGCGGTCACGGGCGGGCTGGTGTCGGGGCTTCGGCTGCCGCCGTTCATCGTCACGTTCGGGACGCTGGTGATCGTCACCGCGTCGATCCAGCTGTACGCGCAGGGCCGCACCTACACGGTCACCGACGGCACGGCCGGGCTGCTCGGCACCACGAAGTACCTGTTCGGGCGGATCGAGCTGACCTACGGCATGGGCGTCCTGCTCGCCATGTACCTCGCGACCTGGCTCGTGCTGTCGAGAACGCGGTGGGGCGGCGACATCCGCGCGATCGGCGCCGACCGCCAGGCAGCGCGCCGCGACGGGGTCCCCGTGCGCCGCAGGACGTTGACCGTGTACGCGGTGGCGGGCCTGTGCTACGGGGTCGCGGCGTGGCAGGCGCTCGGCCGGGTGCCCATCGCGGACCCCGAGGCCCTCCCGCTCGGCAACCTCGACTCGATCGCCGCCGTGGTCGTCGGCGGTGTCAGCCTGTTCGGCGGACGTGGCGGCGTGCTCGGCGTGCTGGCCGGCGCGCTGATCGTGGTGGTGCTGCGTACCGGGCTCGCACAGTCCGGAGTGGACACCCTGTACCAGGACATCGCCATCGGCGTGCTGATGATCCTCGCGGTCGCCGTGGACCGGTTCTCCCTGGGGAGCAGGCGATGAGCGGCTCGGACGTCGTGGCGGTCGGGCTGTGCACGGTCGACCTCGTGCAGCGGGTGGGCTCGCTGCCCGTGCCCGGGGAGAAGGTGCAGTCCTCGTCGGTCGAGCTCGCGGCCGGTGGCCCGGCGGCGAACGCGGCGGTGGCGGTGGCCGCGCTCGGCGGCACGGCGCGGCTGTCCACCGTGCTCGGCTCGCATCCGCTCGCGCAGCTGGCCCGGCGCGACCTGGCGGCCTGCGGGGTCGAGGTGACCGACGTGCTGCCCTACCGGGTGGCGCCGCCCGCGGTGAGCGCGGTGTCGGTGCGCGAGTCGGACGGCGAGCGGACGGTGGTGTCGCACAACGCGACGGGCGTGGCGGCGATGGCGGAGGTGGACCTCGGCGGCGCGGGCTGCCTGCTGCTCGACGGCCACCACCCGGACCTGGCGCTGCGGGCCGCGCGGGCCGCCCGTGCGCTGGGGGTCCCGGTGGTGCTGGACGCGGGCAGTTGGAAGCCGGTGCTCGCCGTGCTTCTGTCCTATGTGGACGTATGCGCGTGCTCGGCGGCGTTCTCCGCACCGTCCGCGCTGACCAACCCTGTCGTGACCCGGACGGCGGGGCCGGACCCGGTGCGCTGGACGGCCGGTGGCGCGAGCGGTGAGGTCGAGGTGGCGGCGACCGAGGTACGGGACACGGTGGGCGCGGGCGACGTGTGGCACGGCGCGGCGGCACTCGCGGTGGCGC